>NZ_JALXPE010000039.1 GCF_025143365.1 Microbacterium sp. p3-SID336
GCGGTCGTGCGCGTCGTGCAGGAGAGCGTCACGAACGCGCGGAAGCACGCGCGGGACGGCGCCGCCGAAGTCGCCGTGGAGTACGCGGAGGATGCCATCCTGATCACGGTGACGAGTTCCGGGCGCGGTGTCCCGGGGCAGGCGGCGCACGGGGGAGGGCGGGGGATCATCGGGATGCGGGAGCGGGTCGAGAGTCTGGGCGGGGAGCTGCGCGCCGCATCGACGCAGGGCCGCTTCGTCGTCCGCGCGAGGATCCCGGTATGAGCGGGCCGCACGGGGATCCCGGCGTGAGCGGGCCGGACGAGCATCCCGGCGTGACCGGGCCGCACGCGGATTCCGGCGTGAGTGCACCGCACGGGCAGGGGCGGCTGCGCGTGGTGGTGTGCGACGATCAGGAGCTCGTGCGCACCGGCTTCATCACGATCATCGACGCGCAGCCGGACATGGTGGTCGTCGGGGAGGCCGAGAACGGGGAGGAGGCCGTCCGTGTCACCGCGCGGGAGCGCCCGGATGTCGTCGTGATGGACATCCGCATGCCGCTCCTGGACGGGATCGAGGCGACGAGGCGGATCGCCGGTCCGGAGGTCGACGCACCGGCACGGGTCCTCGTGGTCACGACGTTCTCGATGGATTCCCTCGTGTTCGACGCGCTGCGTGCGGGGGCCAGCGGATTCCTCCTCAAGGATGCGCGTCCGGCCGAGCTGATCGCCGCGATCAGGACCGTCGCCGCCGGCGACTCGCTGATCGCTCCCGCCGTGACGAGGGCGCTGATCGGTCGATTCGGCGAGCGGCTGCGGCCCTCGGCGCAGAGCAGCGCCGCGCTCGATGCCCTCACCGCGCGCGAACGCGAGGTGCTGGTGCTGCTGGCCGACGGGCTCTCCAACGCGGAGATCGCGATGCAGCTCGTCATCAGTCCGGAGACGGTGAAGACGTACGTCTCCCGGCTGCTGATGAAGCTCGGCGTGCGGGATCGCGTGCAGGCGGTCGTGCTCGCCCACCGCCTCGGCCTCGCCTCCTGACGGGTCCGCGCGCCCTCGGCGCGGTGTGCGCGCATCCCCCGAGCGAGGGACCTCGGATGTCCGCGCGCGGGCGATTCGCAGCGCTTCCGGCGTCCGTAGCGTCGATGCTGCAACCGATCCGAGGAGGAACGATGGACACCCCGACCCACGACCCCGCAGCGCCGCCCTCGCCGCGCACGACCGTCGCCGCGCGCAGCCCGCTCCGCCGGAGGGGGGTGCGCCTGTCACTGCTGGTCGTCGGGCTCGCGGCGGCGATGCTCGTCACCAACGCGCTCGCCTCTGCCGTCGAGAACCCGTTCCTGAGCGTGATCGTCGGGCCTGCGCTCGCCGCCGGCATGATCGGGCTCTTCGTGTGGGCGGGGCGACGGCTGGAGAAGCGCGTTGTGGAGGAGTTCCCGCGCCGGGATACGCTGCGGCACCTGGCACTCGGCGGCGGGGTCGGGCTGGCCCTCGCGGCGGTGTCGATCGGCATCATCGCGCTCTTCGGGGGCTACCGGATCACCGGGTGGGGATCGGTCGCCGGGGCCGTCGCCGTCGCCGGCACGATGTGCGCCGTGGCCGTGTCGGAAGAGGTGGTCTTCCGCGGCGTCGTACTCCGCCTTCTCCGCGGTCGGTGGGGCACCGTGGTCGCGCTGGCCGGGTCCGCTGCGCTCTTCGGGCTCCTCCATCTCATCAACCCGGGCGCATCCCTCTGGGGAGCGCTGGCCGTCACGATCGAGGCGGGGCTGATGCTCGGCGCCGCCTACCTGCTGACGGGGTCGCTCTGGCTGGCCATCGGTCTGCACTTCGGGTGGAACGTGGCCCTCGGCGGGATCTTCGGCACCGTCGTCTCCGGGGCCGACGCCGGGACGGCCGAGGCGCTTCTGCGCGGAGCCACGGCTGGTCCGGACTGGCTCACCGGCGGCGCCTTCGGCCCCGAGGGCAGCGTCGTGTCGGTCGTGGTCTGCCTCGTCGCGACGACGGTGCTGCTGCTCCTGCGGCGCCGCCGGAACCGCTGAGGGAGGCACGCGGCGGCGCACGGGGAGGGGTGGGACGGCACCCTCCCCCGCGGCCGGTGCGTCCGCGCGGGCGGGCGGCGCGGCTCAGCTGTCCGAGGCGATGCGGAGCGCCAGCTTCCCGACGTAGTGCTCGCGGAGCGCGCGGTGGGCGTCCTGCACCTCCGCCAGGGGGAACTCGCGCGCGACGTGCGGGGTGAACGCGCCCGTCTCGATGACCGCGTTGAGGCGGTCGAGCGCCCGGCGGCTCCGGTCTCCGTCGAAGAAGGACAGCGGCACGGCGGTCGGGGTCTCCGGGAGCGGATGCACGCCGTGCGGCCAGGCGATGCGTCCGGACGCCTTCAGGGTATCGAGCGCGCGCTCCGCCGTCCGTCCGCCCGCCGTGATGAGTGCGGCATCGACGCCGTCGGGGGCGAACCGCCGCGCCGCGCGCCCGACGTCTTCCGTGCGACCGTCGACGACCGCGTCGGCGCCGTGGGCCTGCGAGAGCGCGACGCCGTCGCTTCCGGAGGAGACCGCGAGCACGCGCAGGCCCCGGGCGTGTGCCAGCTGCACGGCCATGTGGCCCATGCCGCCGCTGGCGCCGAACACCATGAGCGTGCGCCCGGGTTCGAGGTCGAGCAGGTCGAGGCCGCTCTGCGCGGTCAGGGCATCCCACGCCATCACCCCGGCCTGTGCCGTCGTGAGCCTCTCCGGTACGCGCGCCACGTGCTCTTCGGAGACCACGCCGTACTCGGCGTAGAACCCGCCGCGCGGCACGGGTGTCGAGGCTGCGTACACCCGATCGCCGACCGCGAAGCGGGTCACAGCGCGGCCCACGGCGGCCACCGTGCCTGCCGCATCCCAGCCCAGGACGTACGGGAAGCGCGAGGGCACCCCGAACACGCCGTCGTAGTCGCCGTCCCGCTCGACAGCATCCCAGGAGGCTGCACCGGCGACCTCGACGCGCAGCAGGACGTCGTGCTCTCCGACCCTGGGGACGGGGATCTGCCGCACGGCGAGCTCGTCGACGTCGCCGAAGCGGTCGAGCACGGCGGCGTGCATGAGCGCGGGCGCGGTCGCGCCGCGAGGGTCGGGGGTAGGGTGCGCGGACATGAGACTCCTTTTGCTTGATCGACTCAACTACATCAGAAGTGCATGAGTGGATCAAGCAATTTGTTTGATGCACTCCAGGTTTAGAGTGGGGGCATGCCCGTTCCGCACCGTCCCTCGACCGAGACCTCCGAGGCCGAGAGCGTCCTCCTCGACCTCGTGAACGCCTACGAGCAAGCCTTCGACATCGCCGCGGCCTCCGTCGAGCTCAGCGCCGCACAGGCCTGCGTGCTCGGGCGGCTCTCGGAGCATCGTGCGATGGGCGGTCTCGCGACGGAACTGGGCTGCGACGCCTCCAACATCTCCCAGATCGTCGGCCGCCTGGACGGGATGGGCCTGACCTATCGGGAAGCGTCACCCCAGGACGGGCGGGTCCGCGTCGTGGCGCGCACGGCCGAGGGCGACGCGGTCGCGGAGCGGTTCGAGCGCTCGTTCGGCTTCGCGAGGGACGCACTCGGGCGCCTGACCGCCGAGGAGCGGGGCACCCTCACGGCCTTGCTGCGCAAAGCGCTCGACGAGCCCGCCAACCGCTGACGCCACCCCGACGGGTGAGGCGGGTGCGTCGGAGAGACGGGCACGGACGGGGGAGGGGCGCGTCGGCGAGACGGCGCGGCGTCACCCCCGGCGACGCCAGCGGCGCAGCCCGATGCCCAGGATGACCACCGCGGCCGCGACCGGCAGCACGGGCAGCGTGACGAGTGCGACCGTGGCCGCCCCCGCCACCGCGGCGAGCAGCAGGCCGTCGAGCGCCCAGGCGAGGCGGACGGCGGCGCCCAGGTCTCCCATCGGGGAGGGCATCGGCGCGAGGAGCGCGGGCGGCAGCGGACCCTTCAGTGCCGAGCTCACCCTCGTGGCGACGGCGAGCAGCGCGAGCACCGGTGCGGTGAGCAGAGCTGCCGGCGGAGTCCCGGTCACGGCCGCCCACGCGACAGCCGCCGCGAGCAGCACGGCTGCCGAGACGGCGAGCGGGAACAGCACGTGCTCCGACAGGAGCCGCTCGTCGCTGATCCCGTACAGGGGGAGGTCGCCCGTCACGGCGACCGCGTGCCGGAGCCCGTCCGTCAGCGGACCGAGCCCCGCGAACACGAGCATCCCGGCGCCCGCACCCAGCCCCCAGAGCGGTGCGACCGTCGCCGACGCCAGCGTGAGGAGCACCCCGGCGGCGGCGAGCGCCGCGAGGGAGAGGACCAGGCGCCCCGGGGTCCGCAGCGCGCCGATCGCGTCGCGCTGCAGCATCACGGTCGCGTGCCGGCGGAGCGGACGGACGGCGCGGAGCCGGCGGCCGAACCGCGGGGGAGCCTGGTAGACCGCGAGAGCATCGCCGAAGTCCATCGCCGTCGCACGCACACCGGCGGAGTCCCAGCGGAGGGCCTGGCTCAGCAGCTCCTCCCGGCCGAGCCGGTTCAGCATCGCCGGCACCAGGGCACACAGGGCGACGGTCAGCGCGGCGAGGGCGACCAGCGCGAAAGGGGGCCCCGCGCCGGGATACGTCAGTCCGACCCAGCCCCACGGAGTGAGCGGCTGCAGCAGGGGCACGGCAGCCGTCAACGCCCCCAGGCCGAGCACTCCCGCGGCGCTCGGAGCCGCCGCCCGCGGAGAAGCCTGCCCGAGGAGCCACAGGGCCGTCGTGATCACCCCGACGAGCGCCCCGGTGAGGAGGAAGCCCGCGGCGCCGATCAGGTCCACGCGGCCGGCGCCGGCGAGGGCGAGGGCGATCAGCCCGGCGGCGGCCGTGGTCAGTGCAGTCGCCGCCGCACCGGCGCGCAGCAGCGGGCCGCGGAACGCCTCCGCCCCGGTGAGGTCGCCGGTGGCGAAGGTATGCGTCAGGAAGGGCGGCCGCAGAGCCGGACCCCGCACACGGCCGCCGAGCAGAGCGCCCGCCCACAGTCCCGCGACCAGGGCGACCACGGCTCCGTCCGCCGCGGGGGAGGCGAGTGCCGCGGTGACCGCAGGGCTGGTCGCGGTCACCCACGCCGCGCGCACGAGCGGGGCCGCCGCCACCAGCGCGAGCATCAGGATGAGATACACCGCGTACGCGTGGTCGCCGCGCGTGCGGGGTGTGCGCGCCCGCCAGATGCGGAGGGCCGCCGCGACGCGTCCGGTCATGCCGCCGCGTCCAGCCACAGCGCCTGTTCGCCGAGCGCCTCCGCGAGCACGGGGCTGTGCGTGGCCACGACCACGGTGGCGCCGTCCGCGCAGCGGGTGCGCAGCACGCGGATCACCGTCTCGACGTGCTCGGGGTCCAGGCGCTGCTCCGGCTCGTCGAGGAGCAGCACCTCGAACGGGCGCGCGAGCACCAGGGCCAGGCCGAACAGCTGCGTCTGCCCGGAGGACAGCTCGTGCGGGAACCGTCGCTCGAGGTCCGTGAGCCCGAGCTCGGCGAGCACGCGCCGGGCGATCGCTTCGGCCGCGGAGGCGTCGTCGGCCCAGGTCGTCGCGACCAGCAGGACGTGTTCGTGCACGGTGAGGTCGGGGGCCATCGGGGGCAGCCCGATCATCGCGGCGACGCGACGCCGGAAGGCGGGGTCACGGGGGGCCACGGGCTCTCCGGCGATGTGCACCGCGCCGTTCGTCGGGGTGCGAGCGCCGGTGAGCACGCGCAGCAGCGTCGACTTCCCGCTGCCGTTCGCGCCGCGGACCACCAGTGCTGTGCCGCGTCGAGCCGTCACGGTCACGGCGGGCAGAAGCGTCACCTCGCCCGCGGTCACCTCTGCCGCCGCCACGTCGATCATGCGTGTCATCCTCTCAGGTCGCGGGGAGCCGGGGCCCGCCGACGCGGCGACGGCGCCCGCCCGTGCGGCCGAGGCTCGCGGTTCCCGGCGAGCCGCGCAGCCGGAAGGTCGCGACCCCGCTCGGGGCCTCAGGCGAGTCCGGTCTGCCCGGCGGAGGCGCCGGCGGCGATCCGGCGGGATTCGCGCACCAGGGTCCAGACCTCGCGAGGGCGGTAGCGCAGGAAGAGTCGCTGCGGTCGCGTCCCGCGCACCAGAGCATCCGTGCCACCGTCGCAGTACACGACCTGCCCGGTCATGAAGCGGTTGTCCGCCGAGACGGCGTGGGCGAGGAGTGCGGCGACCGCGGCGACGGGTCCCGGTGCGCCGAGCGGCTGGGGGAGCGCGGTCTCCAGCAGGCGCCGCTCCTGCTCCCAGCTGCGCAGCACGACCTCGGTGCCGATGATCCCCGGCGCGACGGCGTTCAGGACGATGCCGCTGCGGGCCCATTCCGGCCGGACCGCGGTGGACCGGACCCAGTGGTTGAGCGCGATCTTGCTGGAGCGGTAGAGCTGACTGCCGCGGCGGGTCCGGATGAGCCTGTCCGCCACGCGGAGGGCGGCGGGCTCGTCTCCGCGCAGGCAGGCCCGCACCAGCGCACCGCTGCCGCGGTTCAGTGTCGAGGAGGACGAGACCACGACGGCCGCGGGGGCGGCGGACCGCGCGAGCAGCGGTCGGAGTCCGTCGAGCACGGCGGTCGTGCCGAAGTGGTTGAGGGCGACCGTCTCCCGTCGTGGCGTGCCGATGCCCGCCGCCGCGACCACGCCGTCGACGCGGCCGCCGCTCAGCGCCTCGACCTCGGCGCACAGCTGCGAGCGCCCTTCCGCTGTCGACAGGTCGGCGCGGACGTCCACCTCGTCGCCGATGCCGCAGCGGATCACCCGCCCTGTGCCGGCGAGCGCGTCGACCACCGCACTGCCCAGGCCGGAGTCTGCTCCGGTGACCACGTACACGCGGGGATCCGATGCCATGACCTCATCCTGAGGCAAAGTTTGCAGATCTGCAAACTTTGCGTGGATCGGGATAGAGTCGACGCATGGCGGAGGCGCACGAGAACGGGCACGACGCGCGGCGCCGACGCACCAGACGCGCCTTGCAGGAGAGCGCGTCGCAGCTGTTCGACGCCCAGGGGTACGAGTCGACGACGGTCGCCCAGATCGCCCGCAGGGCAGACGTCTCCGAACGCACCTTCTACATGCACTTCCCGACCAAGGAGGACCTGCTCTTCGCGCATGTCGGCGACTACGCGACGCTCGCCGCGCGCACCGCCCACGAGACCGCATCCCCGCACGCCGTCGAGCGCGTGCGCGCCGGGATGCAGGCACTGATCGACGCCTCCACGAGCGACGCGGCCGTCGCGCGTCAGGCGGCGATCCGCGCGGCCATCGGGGCCCGCGGCGACGTGCCCCGCGCACTGGCCACGCAGCTGATACACCTCGCGCGCGGGCTCGCGGTGCAGGTCTCGGCCGACACCGGTGCCGCGGTCGCGGACGTCGCGCCGATGGTGGGAGCCGCCCTCGGCGCCGTCGAGGGCGCTGGGCTCGACGCAGGGCTCCGTGGCATCGCCGTCGACGAGCGGCGAGCCGCAATGCTCCGGGCCCTGGATGCCGCCCTGCGCGGTTTCCGGGAGCCGCCGGTGGGCGCATCTCACCCGTCCGGGTGAGGCGGTGAGGAGCCGGAGAGTGGGAGCATGAGGGCGATGGCACCGGAGACACCCGCGCGCACGTCGACTCGACAGGCCTGGCTGCGGGTGGACCTCATCGTCGCGCTCCTCGCGGTCATCGTGCTGCTGCCGTCCAGCATCGCCGTCCTGACGGAGCCCGCCCTCCGCCCCGAGCCGGCGGTGCTCGCGACGGTGATCGCGCTCTGCCTGGCGCTGCACGCCACGACGTTCCTGGCGATCCGCCACCCCCTCGCCGCACTCCTGGGCGCCGACGCGGTGATGCTCGTCCTGGTGCTGATCTCGATGATCGACGCGGTGCCCACCGCCTTCCTGCCCTCTGCCTCCGCGTATCTCCTCGTCGTCGGCCAGGTCGCGGCGCAGTCCCGCCGGCCGTTCCCACTCCTGGCACTGGCGGGCGGTGTCTTCGGGGCCGCGCTCATCGCCGTCGTCGAACCGCAGCTCGGCGACTTCCGGCTCGGTGCGTTCGCCGGTCTCTGCGGGGCGATCGCGGCCGCCTGGGCGATCGGCCTCGTGATGCGTGCGCGGCGGGACCAGGCGGAAGAACGGGCGACGACGCGCATCGCGACGGCGCTCACGGAGGAGCGCACCCGCATCAGCCGGGATCTGCACGACGTGGTCGCCCATGCCATGACGGTCATGATCGCGCAGGCGGAGGTCGCGAGGGCTGTGCGCGACGACGACCCGGACCGCAGCGATGCGGCACTGGGGGTCGTCGTCGACACCGGACGTGAAGCCCTGCGCAGCATGCGCGCGGTCGTCGCGGCGGAGGCGCCCCGCGAGCCGCTGCCGACCATCGACTCGCTCGGTGCGCTCGTGGACGGCGTGCGCTCCCCCACCGTGCAGGTGCGCCTCGAGGAGTCAGGGGAGAGGGGCGAGCTGCGGGCGGATGCTGCGCTCGCGCTGCACCACGCCGTGCGGGAGGCGCTGACCAACGCGCTCAGACACACCGCGCCTCCCGTCGCGATCGACGTGCACCTCCGCTGGCTCCCGGGTGGGCTGGAGGCGACGGTCGCGGACGACGGAGGGTCGGGCGCCCGCGGGTCCGACCTGGGCTCCGGCACCGGGCTGATCGGCATCGCCGAGCGGGTGCGGCTGGCGGGCGGAACCCTCACCGCCAAGGAGCGGAGACCCGCGGGCTGGCTCATACAGGTCGAGCTCCCCGTGGAGAGGGGCGACTCGTGAGTGTGCGCGTGCTGATCGTGGACGACCAGGAGCTGCTGCGCACGGCGATCGCGCTGACGCTCGAACGAGACCCGCGCATCGCAGCGGTCGTCACCGTCGCCTCGGGGGAGGCCGCGATCGAGCACGTGCGCGCCCACGCCGTGGACGTGGTCCTGATGGACATCCGCATGCCCGGGATGGACGGGATCGCCGCCACGCGCGAGATCCTCCGCGTCCGTCCGGGGATCCGCGTGCTGATCCTCACGACCTTCGACCTCGACGAATACGTCTACGCCGCCATCCGCGAGGGGGCGAGCGGCTTCCTCACGAAGGACGCGACCCCGGCGGCGCTCGCCGATGCGGCGGTCGCGGTGGCCGCCGGTGAGGCCGTCATGTCTCCCCGCGCCACGACCGCGCTGATGGGGTTCGTGCGCGGCGGTGCGCCCGCGGCCGATCCGGAGCGGGTGCTCGCGCAGCTCAGCCCTCGCGAGCGGGAGGTCGCCCGCGCGCTGGCCACCGGGGCGTCGAACGACGACATCGCGCGACGGCTGTTCCTGTCGGCGAACACCGTGAAGACGCACGTCAAGGCCGTGCTCGCGAAACTGGGCGTGCCCGACCGTGTGCACGTCGTCATCTGGGCATACGAGAACGGACTGCTGCGCCCTCGCGGCTGACGGCATCACCGCGGCGGGATCACCCGCACGGGTGAGGGGAATGCCTCGCACGGGAGAGGTCGGACGCCATCGGCGATTCCTAGCGTGGAGCCATGTCACCTCTCACCCGCACCATCGTCCTCCTCGCCGCCGCAGGCGGCGCCCTGGCCGTCGCCGTCACCGCTCTGGTGATGATGCTCGCGCCGGGGCTCGATCCGCTGCCCTCCAGCCTCGCGGGGCACCTCGGCGCCGGTGTCGAACTCGCCCTCGCCCTCATGGGCGCCCTGACCGTGTTCGTCGTGTCGGTGTCTGCGCTCCTCGCCCGCGGCGCCGCACCCCGCGGCGTCTCGCCGGGGCTGCTGCGCGGGGCTGCGCTGCTCGCGGCGCTGCTGGTCGCCCTGACCACTCCCGGCGGCATCATCCCCGCCGCGGGCTATACCTTCGCGCTGACCGTCATCGTCGGAAGCGTGGTCCTCGTGGTGCTGGTCGCGCTCCGCTATCCCTGGTTGGGCCTCGTCCTCGCGGCCGCCCTCGTCGGGCTCGTCGTGGCGGCGGTCGCCGTCGGGGCGGGGGCCCTGATCGCCCGGATCGTCGGAGCGCTCGGCGCCATGCTGCCCCACGCGGCCATCCCGCTCGCTCATGTCGCCGCCGCGGCGGGACTGCTCGTCTGGACCATCGACCAGGCGCGCGGCGCGCGGGGACGGCTGGCGATCGCGGTGCTGCGTCATCGTCGCCTGATCACGATCGCCGCCGCGGCCTGCGCGCTTCCCTACGCGGTCGCGCGGGCGACCTGGCTGACACCGTGGCCGCTCTTCGGCGGCTCGGCGGAGCTCTTCGCGGCAGAGCCCGAGGCCCGGGTGCTCGGCCTCGCGCTCGGCGCCGCGATGCTGACGGGCGGGGTGCTCACCCTGGGGCTGATCCGGCCGTGGGGCACCCGCTTCCCGCGGTTCTTCGCCGGGATCGGCGGGCGGACGGTCCCGCCGGCGCTCGCCATCGTCCCCGCGGGTGTCGTGAGCGTGCTGTTCACGGCGGCCGGGCTGCAGTTTGCGTTCGAGGGCACCGGGTCGATCTCCGACACCGGCTACCTGCTGCTGATGTTCCCGTTCTGGCTCTGGGGTCCGCTCCTCGGGCTGGCGACGTGGGGCTACGCGATGGTCAGGGCGACGACCCCCGCTCGTCAGCCCGAGGTCGTGCCGGTCGGCTGAGGTGCGACTGCCTGGGTGAGTCGTGCGAGCGATCGCAGGAACGGCTCTCGGTCCTCCTCCGGCAGCCGCTCGAGCAGCGAGGCGTAGAGGCCGCCGAGTGCATCCGTGGTGGAGGAGACGATCTCCCGTCCCCTGTCCGTGACCTCCACGATCCGCACTCGGCGGTCCTCCGGCAGGACCTTCCGCTCGGCCAGTCCTGCGCGTTCGAGGGCGTCGAGTGTGTTGACCATCGTGGATTTGTCCAGGCAGGCCAGCTCCGCGAGTTCCTTCTGCGTCTTCTCGCCGGCCTCGGCGCACAGGAGCACGCTCACGGTGCGTAGCGTGGTGTCCAGGTCGTCCAGCTCGTCGGCGGCCTGCTGCTCGATCGACCGGGTCAGCAGCTGCAGCTGCACCACGAGGTCGCTCACCGTGCGTGCGATCATGAGCCCAGGGTAGCAGTGCGGATTCGGATCGTCTAAGAATAGATCATCTGATACTGTCTGAACGTTCACACGCTCCCACCGAAGGGTCACCCCATGAAGACCGACCACGCCCGTTGGGCAGCGCTCATCGTCCTGTGCATCGGCACGCTGATGACGATCCTCGACGAGACCATCGTCAACGTCGCCCTGCCGGTGATGCAGGAGGAGCTCGGGTTCACGCAGGCCGGCGTCTCCTGGGTGATCAACGCGTACCTGGTCGCCTACGGCGGGCTGCTCATCTTCGCCGGGCGCCTCGGCGACCTGATCGGGCATCGGCGCGTGCTGCTCATCGGGGTGTCCGTCTTCACCGTCGCCTCGGTCGCGGCGGGCCTGTCGGCGAACGCGGTGATGCTCGTGACGGCCCGCTTCGGCCAGGGTGTCGGGGCCGCACTGATCACGGCGGTCACGCTTGCCCTGATCGTGACGATGTTCACCGACCCCGGGGAGCAGACCCGCGCGATCGGGTTCTACAGCTTCACCTTCGCCGGCGGCGGCGCCCTCGGTCTCCTCGTGGGCGGGGTGCTCATGCAGCTCACGAGCTGGCAATGGCTGTTCTTCATCAACGTGCCGATCGGCCTGCTCAGCCTCCTCGTCGGCTGGCGTCTGCTCCCGCGTGGCGGCGGGCCCGGCCTCACCGCCGGGCTCGATCTCCTGGGCGCGGGACTGCTCGTGGCGGCGGTGTCGCTGCTGGTCTCCGGCATCATCAACGCCGAGCACCACGGCTGGGGCGGCACCACTCTCGTGCTCCTGAGCGGCGCGGTCGCGCTGCTCCTGGCCTTCGTCATCCGGCAGCGGGTCGCGCGCGTGCCGCTCCTGCACCTCCGCATCCTGAGGGAGCGGGACGTGGCGGGCGCGAACATCGTGCAGTTCCTCGTCACCGGCGGCCTCTACGGGTCCTTCTTCCTCGCGACGCTGCTCCTGCAGCAGGTGCTCGGCTACGCCCCGATGCAGATGGCACTGTCGTTCGTGCCGCTCACCATCGTCACCGCGATCGCCTCCATCCTCCTCGCGCCGTTCCTCACCGCGCGCCTGGGGGAGCGCGCCACGCTCCTGGCCGGGCTCGTCGTGTTCCTCGCCGGTACGGTGCTGCTGTCGCACGTGCCGGTCGGCGGAGACTACCTCGCGGACGTCCTCGCACCCCTGCTCCTGCTCGGCCTGGGCATCGGCGTCGTGCTGCCGCCGATCATGGCTCTCGCGATGTCCGGCGCCACGGAGGACCAGGTCGGAGTGGTGTCGGGGCTCGCCAACTCGACGGGCATGATCGGCGGGGCCTTCTGGACGGCCGTCGTCGCCTCCCTGAGCGGGGCGGTCACGAGCGGGCTCGTCGATGCCGGGGTCGCGGAGCGGGAGGCACTCCGGCAGGGCCTCGCCGTGGGCGCGCTCACCCTCGCCGTCGTCCTCGGCGGCGCGCTCGTCGTCGCCCTGGTCGTGCTCCGGAGGCGGCTGCCGGCCGAGCCGACGGATGGCGGTGATGTGGGCGCCGCGGAGGACGGAAGAGGCGCTGGGCGAGCCGCGCTCCGATCGTCTGCTCCACCCGCCGCCCGATCATGACGCAGCCCCGTCGGCGGTCAGCACGGCGAGGGACGCCGCGAGCACCGCGTCGGGGATCCAGGGGGCGCGGCGAGGGTCGCGGAGAGCATCGCGCACCGCCGCGTACGGGATCTGCACGAGCGCGAATCGGGCTCTGCCGAGGGTTTCGGCATCCGCGACGCCGAAGTGCGCTGCGGCGAACCGTCGGATCGCGCGGCCTACCGCGTCGTTCAGCCCCGACAGCTCCGCGCCCAGCTCGTCGGGCCACCGCGCGATCAGGTCCTCGCGCCGGTACAGGGCGAGGACCGCCGCCTGGCTCGGGTGCGCCGCGCTCCACTCCAGCGTGTGCCGGACCGCCGCGCGGGCTGCGGTGAGAGGCTCCTCGTCGTCGAGCGCCGCCAGGAAGCCCTGCTGGAACTCCTGCACCGTCCGCAGCCACAGCGTCGCCAGCAGCAGGTCGCGCGAGGGGAAGCGGTGGTAGATCGAGCCGGAGGGTGCGCCGAGGCGCTGGGCGATCGCCGTCACCGTGGCTGCGGCGACCCCCTCTTCCGTGATCACGGTCAGCGCGGCATCGAGGATGCTCTGGTCGCTGTACTTCGCGGCGCGTCCCATCAGCCGTGCGGCTCCTTCGCCGCCAGCGCGCTGAGCGTGAGCAGCTGCCGGCGCATCATCGGCAGGTCGCCCCAGGCGAGGAGGGAGCGGCGCAGCCCGCCGAGCGGGCCGGGAGGGCGAGGCAACCACAGGGTCGCCGCGAGCCGGGTGCCGCCGTCGGGCAGCGGGTCGATGCGGTACCCGACGTCGAGCGCGCCGAAGACCCGGGTCGGCCATCCGCCCTTCATCCGCAGGGTCAGCGAGCGCTGCGACTCGAAGGCGACGAGGGTGAAGATCGTCATGAACGTCTGGCCCCGTCGGAGCCGGACCATCGCGGGGTCGGCCACGCGAGGGCTGCGGCGGGCGAAGTTGTCGATCACGTCGTAGCTGTAGGGTGCACGCCGCAGCTGACACAGCCACAGGAACAGGGCCGCGGGGCTCGCGGTCGAGCGGACGGCCCTGGTCGCCACGCGCAGATCCGGTCCGAGGGCTGCCGCGATCCCGCCATCCGGAGGGGACATCGGGACGGGCGGCCCCCACACCCAGGGCAGACGCGGGGGTGCGGAGGGCGGGGCGACCGTCGAAGCGCGCATACGCTGATATTAGCGAGCTCTCTCTATTATGTTCAACGGGGAGGCGCAGGGCGCGCTCCTCTCTCCCGGTCACTCCGCGGCGGCCGGGGTGCGCGCGGCCCGCCGCAGCTGCACCGCGCCGACGAATCCGAGCGCGAGGAACGCGGTGGCGATCAGCAGCGCCCACCGCGTGCCGTCCGTGAAGCCGCCCGCGAGCGCATCGACCGCCTCCTGCGTCCGGTCCCCGAGCGCACTGCTGCTGCCCTCGGCGCGCAGCTGGCCGATCGTCGTGCCCGCGGACTGGCGGGTGCTCGCGGCGAGCTGATCGGCGGTCGCGTCGTCGAGCCCCGTCTTCTCCAGCGCGGCGGGAAGGGTTATGGCGAGCGAGACCGACAGGGCCGCGCCGGCGAACGCGGTGCCCAGCGCCGAGCCGACCTGCCGGACCGTGCTCTGCGTCGCCGAGCCCTGGCCGGAGAGGTCGACGGGTACGTCGCGGAGCACGGTGCCGGTGAGCTGAGCGGAGGCGAGTCCCAAGCCCAGCCCGTAGACGATGAGGGGGAGCGCGACGAGCCACGCGGGGGTCGTCGCCTGGATCGTGAGCGCGACCGCCAGCACGCCGACCACCTCCAGTCCGAGCCCGATCAGGACCGTCCCCGGCGCGCCGAAACGGGCGGCGAGGTGCCGCGCCGAGGCGCCGGAGAAGAACGCTCCGACCGCCATCGCCGCCAGCACGAGTCCCGCCCCCATGGCGTCGAGGCCGAGCGCGTTCACCAGGTACAGCGGAAGGATGAAGATGATCGCGAACTCGCCGACCGCGACCATGGCGGCCGTCAGATTGCCCCACGAGAACGTGCGGAAGCCGAACAGCTCGAGGTCGAGGAGCGCCGCGCGACGCACTTTTTCGCGGTGCCGCTCCCACACCACGAACAGCGTCAGCGCGATGACCGCGATCAGCAGCGCGACCGGCACCGCGGAGACGGGTGCGCTCTCCGGCCACACCCAGCCGAAGATCTTCAGGTCCTGCTTCGGCGTCCACCACCCCAGGTCCGGCCCCTCGATGACCGCGAACACGAGGGCGCCGAAGCCGACGGCGCTGAGCAGTGCGCCGTCCACATCGACGCCGGGGAGCTTCTTGGCCGCACGCGTCTCGCCCACGGTGAACAGGGCCGCGATGAACACGATGATCCCCATCGGGATGTTCACCAGGAAGATCCAGTGCCAGGAGGCCCACTGCGTGAGCGCCCCGCCGGCCAGGGGGCCCACGGCTGCGGCGCCCGAGATCACGGCGCCCCAGACCCCGAACGCGGCTGCCCGGTACTTCCCGCGGAACACCGCGTTCACGGTGGAGAGCGTGGACGGCATGATCAGCGCCGCGCCCACGGCCTGCACGGCGCGGGCGCCGATGAGTGTTCCGGAGGTCGTCGAGATCGCGGCGAGCAGGCTGCCGCCGACGAACACGGTCAGGCCCGCCAGGAACAGCTTCTTCCGGCCCCAGCGGTCGGCCAGGTTGCCGGTGGAGAGCAGCAGCGCGGCGAGGAGAACCGCATAGAGGCTGTTCACCCACTGCGCGTCGGTGAGGTCGAGGTGCAGGTCCTCGATGATGGTCGGCAGGGCCACGCCGACGATGGTGCCGTCGAGCACGATCATGCCAAGGCCGACCGAGAGGACGGCGAGTCCGAGCCACTCTCTGCGGGTCGGGGGAGCGTCCGTGGAGTCGGCGGTCATGGCTGGCCTTCCGTGCGGCGGGTGGGGGTCAGGACCGGTGCGGACGCACCGGATACCGTCGCGCTGGCGGAGCTGCGGGCTCCTTCCGGGAATCTACGCAGGCTCGATTCGACGGGGCAATGATTAAACGATTATGCTGACGACGTGCCCGAGCCTTCCCCGTCGCGCGTCCGCATCAGGGACGTCGCCCTCGCCGCCGGCGTCTCCGTCGCCACCGTCTCCCACGTCTACAACCAGCGCGGCCGGGTCTCCGAGTCCACGCGCGCCAGGGTGAAGGCGATCGGCGATCGTCTCGGATATCAGCCGAACCAGACCGGGCAGGCGCTCCGCAACGGCCGGGCGAACGTCCTCGCGATCGTGCCGAGCTTCCGCGACCCGCGGATCACCGAGGCGTCCTTCATGCCCTGCTTCCGCAGCATGGTGGCCGGGGCCGCCGCCGGCGCGGCGGAGGCCGGCTTCGCGATCACGGTCGCGCGCGCCGAGGCCGACGGTCAGGTCGCGACGACCCTGGCCTACGACGGTCTCATCGTGGTGGACACGATGCCGAGCGACCCGGTCGTGGAGCGGGAGATCCGACTCGGTCGGCCGGTGGTCGCGGTGGGGGGATACGACGCGCGTCCCGGTGCTCGGGTGCACGGCCTCCGGCTCGGAATCCGTGGTGCTCTCGCGGGATATCTGGAGGCGGCGACCGCCGAGAGCGACGACGTGCGGCCGTCGATCTTCGTCGGCCCGCGCTGGGACCACCTCACGAACGACGCCATCGCGGGCTTCCAGCGCTGGTGCGCGCAGCACGGGATCACCCCGCAGGGCGGAGCGCTGGAGGCCGACGAGTCGCTCGATGCCGCCGCGATGAGGATCCTGTCCGCGAAGACGCCGCCCACCGTGGTGCACTGCCTGAACGAGTCGTTCAGCGCCGCCATCCTGCGCGCCGCCGAGCGCGTGGGGCTGGACGTGCCGGAGCAGCTGCGCGTCACGACCATCGGCGATCCGCACGGCCACGGGGCGCAGCGCGGCGTCGACTACTTCGTGCGTGAGCCGTACGAGAACGGTGCGGCCGCCGCCCGCACGCTCGCGTCGATGGTGGCCGGCGAGACGCCCGCGGACACCCTGCTCGAACTCCCGCTCGTGTCCGTCCCCCCGCCCCGTTCTCCGTACGTGCTTGCGTGATGCTTCGCCGCCCCCTACCTTGTAGGCAATCGGACCGGCGGGGGTTAACCGATTAGGCAGGGTTTTCCCCGCGGTCCCCGAACCGCGCGACAAGGAGACGACATGCCCGACGACAACGACATCAGCCCGGCGGCCCCGATCTTCACCCGGCCTGCGGAGGCCGCCGGTGCCGCCAGACACGTCATCCCCGACAAGGAGTCTCTGCCGGCGACCGCCAAGCAGATCGTCGAGGACGAGACCATCCTCGACGGCAACGCGCGGCTGAATCTCGCCACCTTCGTCAGCACGTGGATGGACGACGAGGCCAAGCAGGTCTACGAGGCGTCCTTCGACAAGAACATGATCGACAAGGACGAGTACCCGCAGACGGCCGCGATCGAGGACAACTGCTGGCACATGCTCGCGAACCTGTGGAACGCGCCGGATGCGTCGCGCAGCATCGGCACCTCCACGATCGGGTCGTCCGAGGCGTGCATGCTCGGCGGTCTGGCGTTCAAACGGCGCTGGCAGCAGGCCCGGCGCGCCGCAGGCAAGGACACCGCGACGCCGAACCTCGTGATGTCGAGCGCCGTGCAGGTGTGCTGGGAAAAGTTCTGCAACTACTTCGACGTCGAGCCGCGGTTCGTGCCGATCAGCGAGGAGCACAAAACGCTCGACGGCCACGACCTGGAGAAGTACGTCGACGAGAACACGATCGGCGTGGTCGCGATCATGGGCGTCACCTACACCGGCATGTACGAACCGGTGGCGCAGATCGCCGCCGCGCTCGACGAGATCCAGCAGAAGACCGGGCTGGACATCCCCATCCACGTCGACGGCGCCTCCGGAGCGATGATCGCGCCGTTCCTGCAGCCCGACCTGGAGTGGGACTTCCGCCTGGAGCGCGTGCACTCCATCAGCACCTCCGGGCACAAGTACGGGCTCGTGTACCCCGGTCTCGGCTGGGTGGTGTGGCGCGACGCGCAGTGGCTGCCGGAGGACCTCGTGTTCAAGGTGAGCTACCTCGGCGGCGAGATGCCCACGTTCGCGCTGAACTTCTCCCGACCAGGCGCCCAGGTGCTGCTGCAGTACTACCTGTTCCTGCGGCTCGGCTTCGAGGGATACCGGGCGGTGCAGCAGGCGTCGCAGGACGTGGCGAAGTACCTGTCGGCGGGGATCGCGAAGCTCGATGCGTTCGAGCTGTGGAACGACGGCAGCGACATCCCCGTGTTCGCCTGGCGGCTGAAGGACGGCCACACCGACAAGTGGACGCTGTATCACCTGCAGGACCGGCTGCGGATGCGCGGCTGGCTCGTGCCCGCCTACCCGATGCCCGCGGATCTCGAGCAGCTCACCGTGCAGCGCATCGTCGTGCGCAACGGCCTCAGCATGGACCTGGCCGAGTCGCTCCTCGCCGACATCGAGACCGAGGTCGCGTACCTCGACGCCCTCGAGTCGCCGATGCCGCTCGAAGCGCCGCACGCGGCCTTCCACCACTGAGAGGCCGCGACATGTCCACACCCGAGGTCCCGGCCCCCAAGCCGGCCGTCTCCGCCCCCGCCGCCGCGGCCGCTGGGACGACGGCGACCCCGAACCACCCGCTCGCCTCGCGCTCCGCCGTGACGGCCTATCTCGGCGTCGGGCAGCTCGCCCTGCTGACGCTCGTCGTCGTGGCGAGCCTGCGGTCGCTCCCCGCGATGGCGGTGTTCGGGCTGGGGAGCATCACGCTGTACATCGTCCCGGCCATCCTGTTCCTGGTCCCGACCGCGCTCGTGGCAGCCGAGCTCGCGACGGGGTGGAAGGGCGGCGTCTACATCTGGATCCGCGAGGCGATGGGCAATCGCTGGGGCTTCACCGCGGTCTGGCTGCAGTGGATCCAGAACGTGGTCTGGTACCCGACGCAGCTGTCCTTCATCGCCGCGGCTCTCGCCTTCGTGTTCCTCGACCCCTCGCTGTCGAGCTCCGGCTTCTTCACCGCGGTCGTGATCCTGGTGCTCTACTGGGGCTCCACGCTGATCGCGCTCCGCGGCGGGAACCTGTTCGCCAAGCTCGGGTCGTGGGGCGGCATCCTCGGCACGCTGCTGCCGGCCGCGCTTCTCATCGTCTTCGGCGCCCTGTGGGTGTTCGGCGGCGAGAAGAGCCAGGTGCCGCTCACGCCCGAGGCGGTGATCCCCCCGTTCACGGGCATCGCATCCATCGTGCTCATCGTGTCGAACTTCCTCGCGTACGCCGGCATGGAGGTCAACGCGGTGCACGTGAACCAGATGAAGGATCCGGGCAAGGGCTTCCCGCGCTCGATCCTCATCTCGGCCGTGCTCATCCTGATCGTATTCATCCTGCCGACGATCGCGATCGCGGTGGCGGTGCCGCAGAAGGAGCTCGGCCTGACCAACGGCATCATGCTCGCGTTCCAGGAGTACTTCGCGCACTGGGGCGTCGGGCAGTGGGCGACGGC
This sequence comes from Microbacterium sp. p3-SID336, assembly GCF_025143365.1. GTDB lineage: Bacteria > Actinomycetota > Actinomycetes > Actinomycetales > Microbacteriaceae > Microbacterium. The sequence continues at coordinate 19,058 of NZ_JALXPE010000039.1, forward strand.
GGCCGTGTCGGCGCTGATCGCCGCGGGCGCGCTCGCCTCCGTGATCACCTGGATCGCCGGTCCGTCGAAGGGCGTGCTGGCCGCCGCCGAGACCGGGCTGCTGCCGCCGCTGCTGCAGAAGAAGAACAAGGCGGGGGTGCAGTCGGGCATCCTCATGCTGCAGGGCACGATCGTCACGGCGCTCGCCGCGATCTTCATCATCGTGCCGAACGTCAGCGCGGCCTTCGTGGCGCTGATCGACATGGCCGCGGCGCTCTACCTCATCATGTACATGATGATGTTCGCCTCGGCGATGATCCTGCGGCGGACCCAGGCCGGCGTGAAGCGCGCCTACCGGGTGCCCGCCCTGAACTTCGTGGCCGGAGTCGGGTTCCTCGCGAGCCTTGCGGCGTTCGTCTTCGCGTTCATCCCGCCGTCGGGCTTCACGGCCTTCCCCCCGGCGCTGTACCCGTGGATCGTCGCGGCGGTGATCGTGGTGCTGGGCGTGCCGCCGCTCATCTTCTACGCGCTGCGCAGACCTTCGTGGGATCTGCGGACGGAGGCGGAGAAGCAGGTGCGCGGGACGCACGAGGAGGACGACCGCGCATCGGCGGCCCCGCCGCCCTCCTGATCCGGACACCCTCAGTACCGCCGGTCGAGGAGCGGTCGGCGCGGTGCCCTCGGCATCGTGCGCGACCGCCGTCGACCGGCGGTGCCGATCAGCTCGAGCGCCGCGTGACGGCGAGGCGCACGGGTTCGCCGATGCCGCCGGCGGTGAGCGGGCCGAGCACGTCGTCGAGCCAGGCGATGCTCTCCGGCACCCAGCTGCGGGCGCGCGGCGTGAGCGGCCTCGCGTTGAGGTGGGCGGCGCCGGTGGAGAAGCCGTGGGAGCCGTAGGCGTAGACGTGCGCCTCGAACGGTACGCCCGCGCCGGCGAGGGCCGTGGCGAAGAGCAGGGTGTTCTCGACCACCGTCGTCTCGTCGTCGCGGGTGTGGAAGAGGAAGCAGGGCGCGGTGTCTGCGGTCACGTGCTCCGCGGGGTAGGGCATGCCGGGCTGGCAGGCGTCCACGATGTCGGGCCGGATCACGGGGTACCCGAGCACGGCCGCTGCGGGGCGATGCCGGGCCGTGGTGGCGGCGACCGCCGCGAGGTGCCCGCCCGCCGAGAAGCCGATGACGGCGACCTTGGCGGGGTCGAGGTGCCACGCATCCGCGTTGTCGGCGATGAGCGCCATCGCCTGCTCGTAGTCGTCGAGGGGATGCGGCCAGGCACCGTGCTCGCCGGTGGAGTAGCGCAGCACGAACGCCTGGTACCCCGCGGCGAGGAACGGGTACGCGACCGGGTCGGCCTCGCGGTCGCTGCAGTACGAGTAGCCGCCGCCGGGGAGGATGACGACCGCCGGTCGCGCGCCGACCCCCGCGAACTCGCCGTCCGCGGGTTGCAGGTAGGCCGTGAGCGTCACATTCCGATCGGCGTTCAGGGTCAGGACTTCAGCGTGCATGGGGACCTCTCGCGACGGAGCGGGGTGAAGCGGGAGTGCCCGCGGCGTCCGCCTCCGCCCACGGTATCTCAGGGCTGGGGTGGAACCCGATGCCCGCGTGACGCCAGGCGGGAGCGAATCGGGCGACACGGGCACGGAAGGAACCCCACGTCCGTTCCGGGGACTCGCGCGGAGACCAGGCGATCTCGGCCTGAGCGGCGGCGCGAGGGAAGAGGAGCAGGTCGAGGTCGGCCAACGTCCGCAGGGTCTCCGTCCACAGCGGGGTCTCCACGCCGAGGATGTCGCGCTCCGGCACGTCGAGGACCGCGGTCGGCTCCCACTCGTACGCGGTGCGGACGTCGATGATCGCGGCCCAGGTGGCCCCGAGGGGGAAGTCCGGCGTGTACTTCATGTCGAGGTAGGCGACGTTGGACGCCGACATGATCAGCGTCCCGCCCCGCTCGATGAAGTGCCGCGCCTCCTCCGCGTGCGCCCCGGCGGGGGTCGTGTTGCCCCAGTACTGCCCGACCGTGCCCTCCGCGATGCCGGGGGCGGCGCCGACCTCGTGCCAGGCCACGGGCGTCTTGCCGATCTCCACCGTCAGTGCGGAGACCCGCTCGACGAAGGACGCGAAGTCCGCCGGTGTGGTGCCGAGGGCTTCGTCTCCGCCGATGTGCAGGTAGGGCCCGGGGGTGAGCTCGGCGAGCTCGGTCAGCACGTCGCGCACGAAGCGGTAGGTGCTCTCCTCCCGGATGCGGACGCTGGAGTGCCCCACGCCCCAGCCGGTGTACGGTTCGCCCGCCACCGGCAGCGGCTGTCCGAGGTCGGCGGCCTCGGCGAGAAGCGTGTCGTTCATGACGGGCGCCTCGACGAGCTCCGGGTAGGCGAGGCCGATGGCGTGCGTGTGCCCGGGGAGGTCGATCTCGGGCACGACGACCATGTGCTTGGAGGCGGCATAGGCCACGATCGCGCGATAGTCGTCCTTCGTGTAGAAGCCGCCGGGGTCGCCGTTGGCGGAGGATCCCGAGGCGCGGGTCGTGAGCAGGGGCCACGCGTCGATGTGCATCCGCCAGCCCTGGTCGTCGCTCAGGTGCAGGTGGAGGTGGTTGAACTTCAGGGCGCTCACGCGATCGATGAAGGCCTGTACATCCGCGACGCCGAAGAAGTGCCTGGCCACGTCGAGCATGACCCCGCGGTAGCCGAAGCGCGGGGCATCGGAGACGACCGCGCGGCGCAGGCTCCAGCCCTCGTCGTCCTGCTGCACGAGCTGGAGCAGCGTCTGGATCCCATAGAACAGGCCGGCGGCATCGGCTCCGATGATCTCGGCATGATCGTCCACGGTCAGGGTGTAGCCCTCGGCGGTGGCGACGGAGGGATCCAGACGGAGCACGATGTCGCCCTGCTCGACCGCTCCGCGGGTGGACGGCAGCGCCAGCCCCGTGCGGCGGAGGATGGCGTCGTGGAGGTCGGCGAGCGCGGGGCCGTCGCCGTGCAGACGGGCGGTCTCGCGGAGCGGCATCCGGCCGCCCGGCGCCTCGGCGAACACGGGGAACGGGACCAGTGGCAGCGGGGGTCGGGGGGGCTGGGGTGTCTGGGCGGTCATGCGTCAGCTCCTTCCGTCCAGCAGCGCGGCCGGCGTGATCGACGTGGGGGCGGCCGTTCCGGCCAGGAGTGCAGAGGCGGTGGCGAGCACGCCGAACACGTCGGTCTGCGACTCGTGCAGCTCCACGATCGGCACGGCGTGCGGGACGACTGCGCGCACGGCGGCCGCGTCGCGGGCGGCGGTCACGGAGAGCGCCGGCTCTCCGAACAGGTGCACGGCGATCACGCGATCCGCGTGGCGGCGCAGGACCGCGAGCGGGTCCAGTCCGCCGACCTGCACCATGTGCACGTCGATCTCGAGGACGACATCGTCGTCCAGCTGCTCGACGAACAGCTCGAAGGCGGGCCTGCCGTCGAGCAGCGACGAGAACTCGTGGTCGTGGTTGTGGTAGCCGACACGCAGCCCGACGGCCGCCGCGGCTTTCGCTGCGGCGTTCAGCTCCACGGCCATGGCGCGGACGTCGTCGGCGTGCTGCCAGCGCTCGGGTTCGGTCCACGCTTCGATCACGGTGCGGACCCCCACCTCCTTCGCGGCGGCGAACGTCGTGTCGAGCTCGCCGCCGATGAGCGTCGCGTGCCCGGTGGGCGCGGGCAGGCCGGCGGCGCGGAGGGCGGGGGCCAGGTCGGTCGCCCAGGTGAATCCCCAGGCCTCCACCTGGGTGAAGCCGAGGGCGGTGAGGTGCTGCAGGGCGGCGGGCAGGTCGTCGTAGTGGTCGCGGATGGTCCACAGCTGGACGGCGGCCGGCGGCGCGCTCGCTCCCGCGGGGGTGGGGGAGGGGGACACGGGGTTCTCCTTCTGAGGGGTGGTGGTCACTCGGCGTGGGCGCCGGAGAGGTTGAGGACGAGGACTCCGCCGACGATGAGGGCGATGCCGAGGAGCTTGGGAAGGCTGAGGCTCTCGCCGTAGAAGATGATTCCGATGGCGGCGATCGCCGCCGTGCCGATGCCGGACCACAGGGCGTAGACCAGTCCGACCTCGAGCTTCTTCACCGCCTGGGCGAGGAACGCGAAGGAGAATCCGTAGAGCAGCAGCACGCCGACCGTCGGCCACAGTCGGGTGAAGCCCTGCGTCTTGGTGAGCAGGCTGGTGGCCGTGACCTCGAACACGATCGCGAGGGCGGTGAAGAACCAGGGCATGCGCGGATTCCTTCTTTCCTGAGGGGTGACCGGTCGCCGCGGGGAGAGGCCGTGGAGGACGGGCAGAGTCGATGATCACACAGTATTGCACCAGATGATCCAATTGTGTGATTTTGGTTTAGTGGGTAGCATTGCCGGTATGGATGACGTCATCTCGCCGACCGTTGCGCACGCCCTGACCGAGATCCGGGGTCATCTGAAGCGCGGCATCCGTCCCGGCGCCAAGCTCCCCAGCGAGCGGATCCTCGCCGAGCAGGTCGGCGTGAGCCGCGCCACCCTCCGGCTCGCCCTCGGGCAGCTGGAGCAGGAGGGCGTGCTGACCCGTCACCCCCAGCGCGGCTGGTTCGTGCGCGGCAACGACACGTTCTCCGATCGCGCCTCCGAACTGCAGAGCTTCAGCGAGCTCGCGACCTCCCGAGGCTTCACCGCGGAGTCCGAGGTCCTCGCCCTCGCCCGCCGGACCGCGACGATCGAAGAGGCGGAGCGGCTGCGCATCCCCCCGGTGTCGTCCGTGATCGAGCTGAACCGCCTGCGCAAGCTCGACGGCATCCCGGTGTGCGTCGACGAGGCCGTGCTGGTCGGGAATCGCTGCGAGCCGGTGCTGCAGCGCGACTTCACGACCGCCTCGCTGTACGAGGCGCTCGAGACGGACTGCGACATCTCCGTGTACCGCAGCAGCTGCACGATCCAGGCGCGCGGAGCGACCGCGGAACAGGCGCGTCTGCTGAACCTGGAGGAGGGCGACCCGGTGCTGGTCTGCGACGAGCGCACCACGACGGCGGACGGCACGATCGTCCTCACCTCGCGCCTCACCTACCGGTGGGACTCCTATCGATTCACCGCGGACCTCTACCGCAGCTGACCGTCGAAGGGCGTCGTCCCGAGTGCGGCACCGATCAGGCCCGAGTCGGCGCCGAGCCGCGCCCGGAGGGCGGTGAGGCCGGGGCGTGCCCGCAGCGCCTCGAAAGCCGCCCGCGGTGCGGTGCTGCCGGATACCCCGAGCCCGCCTCCCAGGATCACCACGTGCGGGTCGAGGAGGTCGACCGCCTGCAACACGGCCGTGGCGAGCACGCGACCGGCCTCGGCGAGGAACACCTCCGCCTCGACGTCGCCGCTGTCCGCGCGTCGGGACACGGCGAGCGTCGTCAGCTCCTCGCCCGCCCGGGCGGGGTGCGTGTCGCCGCCGTGCAGGGCGCGGAAGCGCCGGGCGATGCCCAGCCCGGAGGAGAACTCCTCGACCGTGAACGCCGACGCCGCCGACGGCCAGGCGCCCAGGGTGATCGCGCGACCGGTCGCTCCCTCCCAGTAGACTCCGCCGGGGAGGACGAAGGTCGACGAGATCCCGGTGCCCCACGAGACGTAGAGCGCGCTCTGGGCGGGGTCGGGCAGCAGGTGCGCTTCGGCGCGGGCTCCGCAGCGCACGTCGGAGTCCACGCGCACGGAGACCTCAGCGTGGGTCGAGGTGCGCAGCAGCGCGCCCAGCTCGCCGGGCTCCGTGCCGGTCCACTCGATCACCTCGGCGCTCGTCACCCGGCCGTCGCGGACGAACTCGGGCACGCCGATGCCGGCGTGCGAGACCGTCAGACCGCGCTCCGCGGCCCGGTGCAGCAGAGGCCGGGCGAGGGCGAGGATGCCGGCGGAGATCGCACGCGGATCCGTCGGCGCGCTCGACCGGTCGATGATCGTGAGGTCGTCGCGGCGCACCAGTGCCGCCTTGACGGTGGTGCCGCCGACGTCGACGCCGAGCACCGCCTCGACCGCGCTCACAGCGTCCAGTCCGCCGGGACCTCGCCGGAACCGCGGAGGTAGCGCGCGGGTGCGGCCGCGCGCACCAGCAGGCGCTCGGCGGACCCCACCGCGAGGAACATGGCGTCGCCCGGCCGCAGCACGGTGGTCGCGTTGTACATGGTCTCCGGGCTCCAGACGTCGACCCACAGTTCGCCGTCGACGACCACGAGTACGGATTCCTGCTCGACCGAGGCGAAGTCCTCGACGTGCCCAGGTTGCACGACGCCCTCCACGACCCGCAAGTACTCGGTGTCGACGAGGATCGACAGCAGGTGCGAGGGGTCGGCGTCCCGGAAACCGAGAAGCGCGGTGGAGGTGTGCGCGCGGTGGAACGAGGTCGTCGCCCGCTGCTCGTCCGCCGCGGCCGGCCAGCGCTTGCGCCACCGCTCGTCGAGGTAGTGCGTCTCGGTCAGCGGCGGCTGTCGGCGGGCGAACTCCGAGGCGGTGCCGCGCGACGGCGGCGGGGAGAAGAACTCCAGCACCCGCGTGGTCTGCTGGCCGGGGTTGAAGCCGTTGTGCCAGGTGGCGGCGTGGAAGAGCCGCCCGGAACCGGCCTCGGCCCGCACGACCTCACCGGTCTGCGGGTTGGCGAGGATCAGCTCCCCTTCCAGTACGTAGTAGAGGACGTCGGCGGCGAAGATCGTCTGGTTGTTCTCGCTGTGCCGGAACTCGGCGCCGGGCGGGAGCTCGAACTCCAGCACGTGAAGCTGGTCGGTCGAGGACACGACGCGGTCGGTCACGAAGCCGGAGGTCGTGTCGCCCCACACGTGGTGCACGACATCCTCTCTGCGGATGACCTGGGACTGTGTGAACACCGGTCGTGGGGTGCTGCGACGGCCGCTGGGCGGGGAGGGCGAGATCTTCTCGTGTGCTGACATGGCGATCACGGTAGCAGACCAATCGTCTACCAGTATGACCAGATAACAGAAATAGGACTACTGAAAATACCGATTGTGACCATGTGGACTATCTGGTAGGTTCCTGGCTAGCTCGCCACCCGCACCGAGTCCCGGTCCGCCAGGACCGTCCGCACTTCGAAGGAGAATGCCTGTGTCCACCCCCCTGTCCATCGGTGTCATCGGCAGCGGCAGCGTCGCCCAGGGCGCCTACCTTCCGCTGCTCACCACCCTCCGCTCCCAGGGCAAGGTCCGCCGGGTCGTCGTCAGCGACGTCCGCCGCGAGGCGCTCGACATCGTGACCGAGGCGTTCCCGATCGATGGGGTCACGCAGGACCCCTACGCCGTGATCGAGGATCCCGACATCGACGTCGTCGCCGTGCTCACCTCGATGCCCGAGCATGCCGCGCTGACCAAGGCGGCGCTGCTCGCGGGGAAGAGCGTCATGGTGGAGAAGCCCATGGCGACCACTCTGGAGGAGGCGGCCGAGCTGCTGCGGATCGCCGAGACGAGCCCCGGGCACCTGCTGTGCGCGCCCCACGTACTGCTGAGCCCCGACTATCAGGCCATGCACCGTGCGATCCAGGACGGCAGGATCGGTCGGCCGACCCTCGCGCGTGCCCGCTACGGACACGACGGACCCAGCTGGGGCGCGTGGTTCTACAAGGTCGGCGGCGGGCCGCTGTTCGACCTGGGAGTGTATGCACTGACCTCGCTCACGGGTCTCCTCGGTCCCGTCACCCGGGTCACCGCGCTCGCCGCACGCGCCCGCTCCGAGCGCATCGTCGACGGCGAACTCACCAAGGTCGAGACCGACGACACCTATCAGCTGGTGATCGAGCACGAGGGCGGCGCGCTCTCCACCGTGACCACCGCGTTCGGAATGCAGCGTTACAAGAGCCCGGCCATGGAGGTCTACGGCCTGGAGGGCACCGTGCAGATGCTCGGCGACGACTGGGCGCCGGAGGGCCTCGAACTGTGGACGAACGAGGTCGGCGCCTGGCAGCTGTTCGACAGCGCCAGCCGCAACTGGCCGTGGACCGACGGCCTCACGCACCTGATCGACTGCGTGCGGAACGGGACGGAGCCGTACACTTCGGCCGCGCACGCGTACCACGTGCTCGACATCATGTTCGCGGCACTCGCGTCCGCCGAGTCGGGCCGTGTGCAGACCGTGGACAGCCGGTTCGTCCCGCCGCTGCCGATCGACGAGGTCGAGGGTCCGCACCGACGGTCGCACGACCGCGTCTACGACGGCACGAACTGATCATCCGGCGGCCGCACGCTCGCCGCCGCCCATCCCCCCGATGCAAAGGAGCACCCCTTGTCGAAACTCCACCGTCTTCGCACGGCCGCCGTCGTGACGACGGCCACCGCGATGCTGCTCACCGGGTGCGTGCCCGGCGGCGGCGCCCAGGAGCGCGCCGATCGCGAGATCGTCACCGATCCGAGCCAGATCCCCGAGACCACCCTGACCGTGCTCGACCCGTTCGTGTCGAAGGACCTGCCGAGCACCAAGTGGTTCCTGGAGGTGCAGGAGGCGTTCACCGCCCAGTACCCGCAGATCACCATCAAACGCGAGACGCAGTCGTACGACGACATCGCGTCCACGCTCCGGCTCCGCCTCTCCGGGACCGCGGTCCCCGACGTCGTGCCCCCCAACCAGGGCTGGCAGGGTCTCGGCACGCTCGGCGGGGAGAACGGTCTGCTCGTGAACCTCGACGACTACGCCGAGGCCTACGGGTGGAACGACGAGCTCCCCGACACGGTGCTCGCCCAGCACCGGGTCGCGCAGGACGGCCGCACCATCGGCGAGGGCAGCCTCTACGGCATGCCCGTGAACCAGGGCGCCATCCAGATGGTGCACTACAACAAGCGGCTCCTCGCGGACCTCGACCTCGAGGTGCCCGAGACGTTCGCCGAGTTCCAGGAGGTCCTCGCGGCGTCGAAGGCGGCAGGGCAGGTGCCGATCGCGTTCAGCGTGCAGTCGGGAGGCGGCATCGCGGCGCTCCTGCAGCTGCAGAACGTGCTGGGCGGCCCCGCCGACATCCGGGACTTCGTGTTCTCGTCCAGCGACATCGCCCTCGACCAGACCGGCATGCCCGAAGCGGCCGAGACCTACCAGGAGTGGCTGACCGAGGGGTACTTCTCGACGGACGCAGCCGGCATCAGCCCTGCGGTCGCGATGCAGCGCTTCGTCGACGGGGAGGCGCTGTTCCTCTTCTTCGGCACCGAGGGTCTGCCGTTCGCGGACGGTCAGGACCTGAGCGACTTCGGCGCCTTCGTGCTCCCGCGTGACGACGATGACACGCTCGGCGCGACCGGATCGTCGTTACAGAACTTCTCCATCGCGTCCAATGCGAAGAACCCGGATGCGGCAGCGCTCTTCCTGGACTTCCTGGCCACCGACGAGGTCGGCGAGCTCGCCCTGAAGCACGGCATCATGCCGATGTTCGGCTCCTACGACCCCGAGTCGATCCCGGCGTCCCTGGAGGAGGAGTACCAGTCCCTCGAGGCCGTGAACGCCTCGGACGGGTACATCCCCTACTTCGACTGGGCCACGCCCACCATGCTCGACACACTGCGACAGAGCGTGGACGAGCTGGCGGCCGGGCGCATCGACGCGAAGGAGTTCGTGGATCGCGTGCAGCGCAACCAGGAGGAGTTCCACGAGACGCGAGAAGACGAGTAGACGTGACGATCGTCGAGAGCGAACCGCGGCGTACGCGCCGCCGGGAGTCGAGTCCCCGTGTCTCGACGCCGCCCGTGCGCGGCACCGGACGGGGCCGACGTGCCCTGGCCGGTGCCCGCGCCTGGCTCTACCTGCTTCCCGCCGTCGCGATCTACGCGTTCATCGTCCTGATCCCCACCGCGCAGAGCGTCTGGTTCTCGCTGTTCTCCTGGAACGGGGTCTCGCCGGCGGAGTGGGTCGGGCTGGGCAACTACCTCGCCTTCCTGAGCGATCCGCTGATCGGGCAGGCCCTCGGGCACACGCTGGTCCTGGTCGCGTTCTTCTCCCTGCTGCCCATCTCCCTGGGGTTGCTGTCGGCCGCGCTCGTGTCGCGGGCGCGCCTGCGCGGGGCCTCGTTCTTCCGGTCCATCATCTTCGTGCCGCAGGTGCTCACCTCGGTCGTGATCGTGGTGGCCTGGCGGCAGATGTACTCGTCCGAGGGTCTGGTGAACTCGTCGTTGCGCGCGGTCGGTCTCGATGCGCTCGCCCAGCCCTGGCTCGGGAGTTTCGAGTTCGCCCTGCCGGCCCTCGGGCTCGTCGGCACCTGGACGATGATGGGCCTCTGCATGATCCTGTTCCTGGCCGGCGTCGGCAACATCCCGACGGAGCTGTACGACGCGGCGCGGGTGGACGGCGCCGGAGCCGTCAGGGAGTTCTGGGCGGTCACGCTTCCTGGCCTGCGGCCGCAGCTGACCGTGGCGCTGACGCTGACCCTCATCGGCGCGCTGCGGGCGTTCGACCTGATCTGGCTGACCACCCGCGGAGGGCCGGGCACGTCGACCATCACGCCGGCCGTGCTGCTCTATTCCTCCGCATTCACCCAGCAGACCATCGGGAAGGCCGCTGCGATCGGCGTGTGCCTGGCGGTCCTCGCCCTCGGCATCGCCTGGAGTGCGATCCGCCTCATCGAGAGGAGGGACCGATGATCAGCAGCCGCTTCGAACGGGTGATGAACTACGCGATCCTCACCGCCTTCGCCGCCGCCGTGCTCATCCCGCTCGGGGTGCTCGTGCTGACGGCCCTCAGCCCGAGCAAGACCGGGAAGATCTCGCTCACGGACTTCCGGTGGGACAACTTCGTCACCGCGTGGGTGCAGACCGATTTCGGGCGGCACCTCGCGGTCAGCGCGGGCATCACGGTGGCGACCGTGGTGATCGTGGTCGTGATCACGCCCGCCGCCGCCTATGCCCTGTCGCTGCTGAAGGCGCCCGGTCACCGGTGGGTGTTCCCGCTGATGCTGGTCGGGCTGCTGATCCCGTTGGAGGGCATCATCGTGCCGCTCTACTTCAACCTGCGCGACGCGGGGCTGACCGGTTCGCCGATCAGCCTGGTCGTCGCGCACGTGGGGCTGAGCACGAGCTTCGGCGTGTTCTGGATGCGGGCGTCGTTCCGTGCCGTGCCCGGTGCGCTCGTGGAGTCCGCGAAGCTCGACGGCGCGGGCGACCTGCGCACGCTGATCAGCGTGCTGCTGCCGATCCTGAATCCGGCGATCGTGACGCTGGCGCTGCTGACGTTCATGTCCACGTGGAACGACTACTTCATCGCCTTCGTCCTGATCAACGACCCGGAGATGCTGCCGGTGACCGTGTCCCTCGGGTCGTTCGCGACGCGTACCACGAACGAGGACAACCTCATGGCGGCCGCCGCGATCCTCGTCGCGACGCCGATTGTAATCCTCTACCTGATCTTCCAGCGCCGCTTCATCGCCGGCGTGCTGTCCGGCGCCCTCAAGGGCTGACCCCGCACGGCGGTGGGGTGACGGGGTCTCGCTCGCGGATGCGGCGGTGCTGTCACGGCACCGCCGCATCACTGTGGACTGATCAGTCCAAGGAGCGGAAGAACGCGCGGACGTCGTCCACGAGGATCTCGGGCTCCTCGAGAGCCGCGAAGTGGCCGCCGCGCGACTCGACGTCGGTCCAGCGTACGATCCGGTTCGCCTTCTCCTCGGCGAACCGCAGGCCTACATCGTGCGCGAACACGATGACCGCGGTGGGGACACCTGAGCTCTCCGGTACGGCGCCCCAGCCGGCATCCTGCGCGTAGCCGACGTAGGCGGCCGTCCCACCGCTCGCGGTGAACCAGTACAGTGCGGCGTTCTCGAACAGGAAGCGCTCGCCCACGATCTCGGCGGCCGGTCGGTCGGCCGGATGCGTCCACTCCTGGAGCTTGTCGAGAATCCAGGCGAACTGCGCCACCGGGCTGTCGGCGAGCATCGCGCCGATCAGGGCCGGCCTGGTCGACTGGATCGAGATGTAGCCGAACTCCTTCTGCATGAAGGTGGCGACCCGGCGCAGTCGATCCTGCTCCAGCGGCGTGAGCGATCGTGCGGTCTCCTCGTCGACCTGACCGACGAAGGATCCGAGGGAGCCGTTGGCGTGCACGCCGATCACCCGATCGGGGGCCAGGCGTCCCAGCTCCGGAGCGACGCCGGCGCCCATGTCGCCGCCCTGCACGGCGAAGCGGTCGTAGCCGAGTCGCGTCATGAGCTCGAGCATCACCGCGGCGATGTCGCCGCGCTTCCAGTCGGCGCCCACCAGCGGCATCGAGAAGCCGAAGCCGGGGTGGGAGGGGATCACGACGTCGAACGCGTCGGTGGCCTCCCCGCCGTGGGCGACCGGGTCGGTGAGCGGACCGATCAGTCCCTCGAACTCCAGGAAGGACCCGGGCCACCCGTGCATCAGCAGCAGGGGAGTGGCACCGGGGTGCGGGGAGCGGACATGCACGGCGTGGATGTTCTGGCCCTCGATGTTCGTGATGACCTGCGGGTAGGCGTTCAGGCGCTCCTCCGTGGCGCGCCAGTCGTGCGCGGCCCAGTCGGCCACGAGGCCGTGCAGCTCGGCGGAGGGGATGCCGGTGCTGCGATCGTCGATCGGCAGCGGCTCGGCGAACCGCGCCGAGGTGAGGCGGGAACGGAGATCCCGCACGGCGTCTTCGGCGATCTCCATGCGGAAGGGCTGGACCCGGGGGTCTGCGGTGGTGATGTTCATGACTCCATGCTCCGCAGGTATCCGGTCATGATATGACCGGATCTTCGAAGAGGATGGAGGCATGACCAGGACGACAGGACGCACCCTCGCCCTCCTCTCCCTGCTGCAGGTGCGCCGGGAGTGGAGCGGGGCCGAGCTGCGCGAGCGTCTCGAAGTGAGCGACCGCACCTTGCGCCGCGACATCGACGATCTCCGCGAGCTCGGCTACGGAATCGAGGCGACACGTGGTCGACACGGCGGCTATCGCCTGGGCGCGGGCGCCGAGGTGCCGCCGCTCGCCCTCGCGGCCGACGAATCGGTGGCGATCGCCGTGGGACTGAGAGCCGCGGCGACGAGCGTCGTGACCGGCATGGAGGATGCCGCCGCGCGAGCGCTCGCGAAGCTGGAGCAGTCCCTGTCGCCCTCCACGCGGCGGCAGATCGTCGAGGTCGAACGCGCCATGGTCCCGCTCATGCAGGGCCCGAGCGACATCGACTTCGACGTGGTGACGACGGTGGCCGCGGCGATCTCCGCGCGTCGGCGTGCGCGGGTGGACTACACGCGCCACGACGGCGTGGAGGTGATGCGGATCATCGAGGCCCATCGGATCGTGCACACGGCCGAGCGCTGGTACCTCGTCGCGTGGGACGTGGAGCGGCAGGCCTGGCGCACGCTGCGCGTCGACCGTCTGCGCCGCCCGGTGATGCTCCGCGACGAGTTCCCGCGGCGCGACATCCCCGACGAGGCGCTGCGGCAGTTCACGACGCACAGCATCACGACCGCTCCCTACCCCGTGCGGGCTCGGCTCCGCATGCGCGCGCCGGCCGAGGTCGTCTCGCGACACTTCGCGGCGACCGTGGCCGAGGTCGTGGACGACGGGGCGGGCGGCAGCATCCTGACGGCCGGGTCGCGGACCCCGGAGGAGTTCGCCCTCTACATCGGCATGAGCGGCATCGCGTTCGAGGTGATCGAGGGAGACGAGCTTCGGGAGGCGCTGCGGGCGCTCGCCGATAGGTTCGCGCGGGCGGCGGGATCGGAACCCCGGCGTGGCGGGCCGGCATCGGGGCGCTGACCGGCCCGGCCATCAGTGGTCGCGGGAGCGTCGACGGGTGATCCCGGTGTACAGCTGCAGCAGGCGCGGCACGATGACGTAGACGGCGAGGGGGATGATGACCACGGTCAGCGCGAGCGCCCGGAGGACGGGGTGCCATCCCTCCGCGAACGAGCCGAGCAGCATCAGCCCGATGGTGACGAGCGGGAAGATCGCGACCCACGTGAGCGCGGCGCGGACGTGGATCGAGGGGAGTGGTGCGGGTGGGCGAGAGGACATGCGGACTCCTGAACGGTCGGTTTCTCTGCACGGTAATCGCTGGCGGGTCAAATCGCAACCAACTGGTTGGTTTGTTATGCTGACGGCATGGCTTGGGACACCCACCGCACACGACGACTGCTGCTGGAGGCCGCGACCGAGGAGTTCAGCGCGCGAGGCCTCGCCGGCGGCCGCGTGGACCGGATCGCCGAGCAGGCGGGGATCAACAAGCAGCGCATCTACCGGTACTTCGGCAGCAAGACCGAGCTCTTCGACGAGGTCGTGGCGCAGGAGATGGTCCGAGTCATGGCCCTCATCCCGATCGACGGCAGCGGGCGGGAGGCCGTGCTGTCCTACGCCCGCCGCATGATCGCGCACCACCGGCGGGATCGGGTGCTCGCACGCCTGCTGTTCTGGGAGAGCCTCGAAGAGCGCCCGCCGACGACCTCCGCCGAGCGCCTCGACCTCAGCGGGGACAAGGTCGCCGCGCTCGCCGCCGCCGTTCCGGGGTTGAGTCGGACGCAGGCGGCGGAGCTCGTGTTCCTGATCGTGACCCTCGCGTGCGGCAGTCCGATCCTCCACAACGTCGACCGGCAGCTCGTCGGCGCGGAGCCCGACCTTGCGCCCCGGACCGAGCTCATGATCGCCGCCGTGGGTGCGGCGCTCGACACGGCCCTCGCCACCGGAGGAGCAGCGACGCCCGACGACGAGTGAGGGCGTGCGGGCGGGGCGCGCGGAGCCGGCTCACCCCGCGCGGATGAGCGGGCCACGAACGCTCCGTCGCATCCGCCCAGACTGAGCGCATGGACGAGCCCCCCGTCACGTCGCCCCCGCGCACCCGGCTGCTGGATCTCGTCACAGTGCTGCTGCTCTCCGTCACGGCCGTGCTCACCGCCTGGTGCGGGTTCGAGGCATCGAAGTGGGGCGGCGAGATGTCGATCGCGTTCAGCCAGGCCTCGAGCGCGCGCGTCCAGGCCGCGGCAGCGGAGTCGACCGCACAGGCCGCGCGCCAATACGACCTCACGATCTACACCGAGTGGGTACTGGCGGAGGCCGACGGGCGCGACGAGCTCGTGTCGTTCATCGAGGAGCGTTTCACCGACGAGTTCCGGGTCGCGTTCGACGCCTGGATCGCAGAGGGGAGGCAGTCGCTTGGTCCGTTCGCCATGGACGAGTACGTGCCGCCCGGCACGGAGGAGGCCGCCGAGCTGCACGCCAGGGCTGATGCGAGGTTCGACGAGGCGCTGGCGAACAACCAGCGCGGCGACGACTACTCCCTCCTGACGGTGCTGTTCGCCCTCGTCCTGTTCTTCGCCGCGCTCTCGCAGAACCAGCGCGCCACCTGGCGACGGCTGACCTTCCTCGGGCTCGGACTCGTGCTCGGACTCGCGGGTGTCGTCGTCCTCGCCACCTTCCCGATCAAGATCTGAGATAGGCGTCGACCAGGAGCGAGCCCCGGATCTCGCGGAACCGGTCGATGAGGCGGTCGATCCCGGCCTTCCCGAGCGAGGACAGCCGCAGGTCGAACGGGCCGAGGGGCTCCAGCGCGCCCGTGCGGAGACGCACGACCTCCCAGCCCGCTCCGCGCAGGGCGCGGTCCTTGCGGCGATCCGCCTCCTCCTGACGCCCCACGTGTTCCAGCCCGTGCCGCCCGACCGTGTCGTACTCGACCGCGATCCGCAGCTCGGGCAGCACGATGTCCGGCCACACCTCGGTGTGACGGAAGAACGGCCGAGCGACCTTCACGGCGTTGAGGCCCTCGGTCACGGTCAGCCGCGCGGCCAGCGCCTGATGCAGACGGCCCTCCGCCGCCGAGGCCGGCTTCGGCGCGCACACGCTGCGGAACGCGGTGCCCTTCGGCACGTCAGGGGTCTTCGTGCACAGCGGGGGCGCGGCCGGACGCGGCCGTGACGGCAGGGCGCGCGGCTCGCCCAGGACGACCGGCTGCGGTCTCGCCAGGGCGGAGCACTCCGGACACCACGCGGACCGGCGTCGCACGCGCCCTGGGCGCTCGCGCTGCTCGGCGGGGGTCGCCGCGAACCGGTGGCCGACCGCGCACTCCCAGCACAGCAGGACGTCGGCGGCGAGCGGGACCTGGGAGAGGGCGATGCCGTGGTTGAGCTCGGGGTGGTACTGACGGATGAGCTCGGGGTAGGCCGCCCACGCCGCACGGTACGTGCCGACGGGGTACGGCACGGCGACCCCGCGCGAGAACTGTCGTCGCGCCCACCACTGCTGCACCGGCTCTGCCACGCACCAGACGGTAGCCCGCGGCACCGACATCCACACCGCACCCTCCTGGTATCGTGCGGCCATGTCGCAGGAGCAGCAGCGCCAGCCCACGCCCGCGGAGGAGGCCGCGCTCGATCCGGCGGCGATCAAGGAGCGCGTCTACGCGACCTTCACCGGTCTCGCGATCGTGCTCGTGCAGTACGCGAACGTCGCGCACACGAGCGCGGTGCGTGCAACGGTCACGCTCCTGATCGGCATCGTGGCCATCGCCTTCGCCGGATTCGTGGCCGACCTGCTCGCACACGTGGCCGTCCATGCAGGCTTCCCCGACCGCCACCAGCTCGCGCGCATGCTCGGCCTGACCGGCACGGCGATCGCCTCCGCCGCGATCCCGCTGCTGGCCCTCCTGATGGCGGTGTTCGACTGGATCGACCTGTCCACGGCGCTCATGATCGCGTCCATCGCGTACGTCGTGATCCTCGGCGTGATCGGATTCTTCGCCGTGCGTCGCACCAAGGCGCCCTGGTGGAAGCAGACCATCGCCCTGGGCATCCTCGTCGCCCTCGGCGCGCTGGTCATCGTGATCCAGCAGCTCGCGCACGGCCACTGACGCACGGCCGGTGACGCACGGCCGGTGACGCACGGCCGGTGCCGATGCTGAGTGCGCCTGCGACCGGCTCCGGGGCGGTCAGGCCCGGCGGAGCTGTGCCGCCGCGGGGCAGTCGAACGGATCCCGCGCGGCGAGCCCGACCCGGTTGAGGTACTCGATCACGATCGCGTAGGAGCGCAGCAGGCTCGTCTCGGTGTACGGCACGCCGTTCGAGGCGCAGTAGTCGCGGACGATCTCCCGCGCCTTCGCCAGGTGCAGCCGGGACATGTTCGGGAACAGGTGATGCTCGACCTGGTGGTTCAGGCCGCCCATCAGCCACGTGACCCAGCGGCCGCCGTGGATGTTGCGCGAGGTGCGCACCTGCTTGGAGAAGAAGTCGAGCTTGGCGTCCGGCGCGATCACCGGCATGCCCTTGTGGTTCGGCGCGAACGACGCGCCCATGTACACGCCGAACACGGCCAGCTGCACACCGAGGAACGCGAACGCCATGCCGACCGGCAGCAGCAGGAACAGCGGCACCAGCAGCAGCGCGAAGCGCGTCGCGATGAGCGACAGCTCGATCCAGCGGCCCTTGACGTTGCGGCGCGTGACCAGGTGCTTCAGGCCGAGGTAGTGCAGGTTCAGCCCCTCCAGCGTCAGCAGCGGGAAGAACAGCCACCCCTGCTTCCGGGTGATCAGTCGCACCAGGCCGCGGGACTGCGCGGCGTCGGTCTCCAGGAACGAGATGGTGTCGACCTCGATGTCCGGGTCCTTGCCCACCTGGTTCGGGTTCCCGTGGTGGCGGGTGTGCTTCGAATCCCACCAGTGGTAGCTCATGCCCACGATGCCGGCGAGCACCCGCGCCAGGCGGAAGTTCGCGGGGCCGGTGGAGAGGATCTGCCGGTGCGCGGCCTCGTGCGCGAGGAACGCCACCTGGGTGAAGAGGATCCCGAGCGCCGCGGCGATCAGCAGCTGGAACCAGCTGTCGCCCAGCAGCACGAACCCGGCGATGCAGCCCGCGAAGCCGAGCAGCAGTGCCCCGCCGATGAGCCCGTAGAAGACGGGGGTGCGCTGCATCAGGCCGGTCTCTTTGACCACCTGCTGCACGTCGCGGTACGCGCGGGTGAGGGGCGGGAACTCGGCCGTGCCGGCATAGGTCTGACGGATCGGTCCGAGGGTCGAGGCGGGGGAGTCGTTCCGGGTGAGAGAGATGATGCTCTCCTGTCGATCGGGAGCCCTTGAGCTGTGGAAGCCAAGGGCGGATGCCGATCGCTGACCTCAGGCTAAGCGAGGCCGTATGCGCCGGGCGGCATGTGTCCC
>NZ_JALXPE010000004.1 GCF_025143365.1 Microbacterium sp. p3-SID336
GCCCCCAATGATGGAAGGAACCCGACCGCGATGACCATCATCTGGTCCGGCCTGGCGCTCGGTGCGATCTACGCACTGGTGGCGATCGGCTACAACATCGTCTTCCTCTCGCAGAAGACCTTCAACTTCGCCCAGGCGGCGCTCATGATGCTCGGCGCGTTCCTCGCGTACGTCGGCATCGTCGTCTGGGGACTGCCCTGGTGGCTCGTCGCGATCGGCGCCGCCGTGATCGTCGGGGCCATCGCCGCGCTCGAGGAGCGCGTCGCCATCCGCCCCGTGAAGGACCCGCACAACCTGCTCGTCACGACCCTCGGCGCCTCGATCATCATGGAAGGCGTCGCCCAGGTCATCTGGGGCGGAGAGCCCAAGCGCGTCCCGTTCTTTATGGGCGACCAGGTCCTCGAGTTCCTCGGCGGCCGGGTGTACCCCGTCGAGATCGCCCTGATCGTGCTCGTCATCGTGCTCGTGATCGTGCTCACCCAGTACGCCAAGCGGAGCATGACCGGCATCGCCCTGCTCGGCATGAGCGAGAACCGCGAGGCCGCGCAACTGCGCGGGGTGAACGTGCGGCGCTTCGCCCTCATGGCCTTCATCTTCACCGGCGTGCTGGCCGGGTTCCTCGGCGTGTTCGTCGGTCCCAAGACCTACGCGGTCGCGACCCTCGGCGCCTCCCTCGCGCTCAAGGGCTTCGTCGTCCTCGCCATCGGCGGATTCGGCTCGCTCGGCGGCGTGCTCGTGGGCGGCCTCATCGTCGGTCTCGCGGAAGCCCTCGCCACGCGCTACATCGGCGCGGACTACGCGGGGCTGACGGTGTTCTTCATCCTCATCGTGATCCTGATGGTCAAACCGACGGGCCTGTTCACCCGTCGCGTGGAACGGACGGTGTGACCATGGCTGCTCTCTGGTTGAAGCTCAGGGCCGTCCCCGGGTGGGTCTGGCCCCTCGCGATCGGCGCCGTGCTGCTCGTGCTGCCCTTCATCGGGCTGAACTACGGCGCCACGCGGCAGATCGAGCTCACGCTCATCCTCGCCCTCATCGTGCTCGGCCTGAACCTGTCGCTCGGCTACGCCGGCGAACTCGCGATGGGTCAGGTCGCCATGTACGCGGCCGGCGCCTACGCGGCGGGTCTCGCCAATAAGGCCGGCGTCACCGACATCTGGCTGCAGCTGCTGATCGGTGGAGGCGCCGCCCTCGTCGTCGGCCTCATCTCCGGCATCCCCGGGCTGCGGCTCGGCAGCTGGTCGCTCGCGATGACGTCGTTCTTCCTGATCCTGATCGTCCCCGACGTGCTGTCGATCTTCAAGGAGGAGACCGGAGGCCGCAACGGCCTCGCGGGCATCATGCCGGCCACTGCGTTCGGGCAGATGATCGACAGCCGCACCTACTACGTGCTCATCGTCGCGATCGCGATCGTCGTGTTCGCGCTGATCCGCAACCTCGTGGTGTCGGACCACGGCACCGCGCTGCGGGTGCTCAAGCAGAGCCCCGTGCTCGCGTCGTCCATGGGCATCTCGGTGTTCCGCGCCAAGCTCACGGCGTACGCGATCGGCGCCGTCCCCGCAGGCATCGCCGGTGTGCTGTTCGCCAACCTCGACCTGTTCATCTCGCCGGAGGCGTTCGCGTTCTCCTTCGCCATGACCGTTCTCGCCGCGTCCATCTTCGGCGGGTCCGCCAGCATCTACGGCGCGCTCATCGGTGCCGCCGTGCTGCAGTTCGGCATGAACCAGTCGACCAACTTCAGCAAGTTCGGGCTCATCATCTCGGGCGCCTTCCTGCTGATCGGCGGCGTCGCGTTCACGGGCGGGCTCTCCGGACTGGTGCGGAGCCTCGTGCGCAAGGCCGACCTCGCGGCGAAGCGGAAGGTGGGCATCGAGCCCGTCGAGGCCGCGCCCGCCGAGGTCGAGAAGCTCGACGGCGCGCTGCTGCGCACGGACGGCGTGTCCAAGGCGTTCGGCGGCAACCAGGCGCTGTCGCAGGTGTCGATCGAAGCGGCACCCGGCGCGGTCACCGCGATCATCGGGCCCAACGGCTCCGGCAAGACCACCCTGCTGAACATGATCTCCGGCTTCTACAAGACCGACGCCGGCACGATCGAGCTCGACGGGGAGGCCATCCAGGGGCTGTCCTCCTACCGGGTCGCCCGTGCCGGTGTGTCCCGCACGTTCCAGACGCCGAACATCCCCGAGAAGCTCACCGTGTTCGAGGCCGTGGAGGCGGGACGCTACGCCACCGAACGCGCCAGCGTGTTCGCCTCGGTGCTGCGCCTGCCCTCGTTCTGGCGGGCGCGCAGGGAGAACCACGCGGCCGCCGAGCGCGCCCTGGCCCTGGTCGGCCTCAGCGCACAGCGCGACGAGCCGGCCGACTCGCTGCCGCTGGGCAACCGGCGACTGCTGGAGGTCGCCCGGAGCCTGGCGGCCTCGCCCAAGGTCGTGCTGCTCGACGAGGTCGCTTCCGGCCTCGACGAGGACGAGCTGGAGGTGCTGGAGAGCCTCGTGATGCGGCTGCGCGACGCGGGCATGACCGTGATCCTCGTGGAGCACAACTTCCAGCTGGTGCTGCGCCTCGCGGACGACATCTACGTGCTGGCGCAGGGGGCCGTCATGGCGCACGGCACGCCCGAGCAGATCGAGAGCAACCCGCGCGTGATGGAGGAGTACCTCGGCGTCACGGCGGAGACCAACGCGGCGGGAGGCGGCGACCATGAGTGACGTGCTGCTGGAGGTGTCTGCGCTGCAGACCGGCTACGGCGACCTGACCGTGGTGCGCGACGTGTCGCTCACGGTGCGCTCGGGGGAGATCACGGTGCTGCTCGGGCGCAACGGCGCGGGCAAGACCACCACGCTGCGCGCCATCACGGGACTCAACCGCGTCACCGGCGGCACGGTCTCCTACCTGGGTGAGACGCTCACCGACGCCCCGCACAAACGGGTCGCGCGCGGCATCTCCTATGTGCAGGAGGGCAAGAAGGTCTTCCGCGAGCTCACGATCGAGCAGAACCTGATCCTCGGCGGGTTCTCCCGCGGCCTCGGCAAGCGCGCACTGACGTCGTCGGTCGACGAGATCTACCAGCTGTTCCCGATCCTCGGCAGCAAGCGGGCGCTTCCCGCCGCGAGCATGTCGGGCGGTCAGCAGCAGATGCTCGCGATCGGCCAGGCGCTGATGGCGAAGCCGAAGCTGCTGATCCTCGACGAGCCCAGCCAGGGCCTCGCCCCCGTGATCGTCAAGGAGGTCATGGAGCGGGTGCACGAGCTGAAGGCCACCGGCATCGGCATCCTCCTGGTGGAGCAGGCGGTGCAGGAGTCCGTGGCGATCGCCGACGAGGTGACCGTGATCGAGATGGGTCGCACGACCCTCGCCGGCGCGGCCTCTGACGTGTCGCTGGAGGATCTGCAGAAGGCCTACTTCGGCGCGGTCGCCTGACTCCGGCGCACTAGTCTGAGCGGGTGGACGACAGCACCCGACCCGATCCCGCCCGCATCGAGCAGTTCTGGCGCGACGCGCGGACGACGCTGCCCGAGCTGCCGGAGACCCCGCCGGAAGCCTGGCCGTTCGGCGCCACCCCGGAGCACGCCGACGAGCTGCTCGACCTCGTGCTCGCGGGCGTGAAGGTGGGGACGGCCTCGTCGATGTGGGACTACGAGGAGACCGGGGACCCGCTGCCGGTCGTGGGCGAGCTCAGCATCATCCTCGACGGAGCCGGCGCGCCGCGAGCGGTCATCCAGACCACGGCGCTCGAGATCGTGCCGTTCGACCGGGTCGATGCGGATCACGCGTTCGCCGAGGGGGAGGGCGACCGCACCCTCGCGCACTGGCGGGAGGTGCACGAGCGCTACTGGCGCACGCACTCCGAGAGCCCGCGCGGCTTCGCGCCGGACATGCCCGTGCTCTGCGAGCGCTTCCGCCTCCTCCTCCCCGCCTGACGTGGACGGGCGCACGGCAGTGGTGCGCGGGGTCGCGCCGCTGTACCTGGCCGGATTCGTCACGGCGTTCGGCGCACATGGTGTTGCGAGCGTGCTCGGGGCCGAGAGCGACGACATCGGGCTCTCGCTGCTCGGGCTCGGCGCGGCGCTGGCGCTGTACGACGTCGCCGAGGTGATCCTCAAGCCGCTGTTCGGCGCGCTCAGCGACCGCATCGGCGCGAAGCCCGTGATCGTCGGCGGCCTGATCGCCTTCGCCGTCGCCTCGGCGCTGGCACTGCTCTCGCCGACACCGCTCGTGCTCGCTCTCGCACGGCTCGGGCAGGGCGCGGCGGCCTCCGCGTTCTCGCCGGCGTCGTCGGCCGCCGTGGCGCGGATCGCCGGGCGCGAGCGACTCGGGCGGTACTTCGGCCGCTACGGCGCCTGGAAGAGCCTGGGCTACGTGGCGGGACCCCTCCTCGGTGTCGCGCTCGTGAGCCTGTGGGGCATCCAGGCCCTGTACATCGCGCTGGGGCTGCTGGCCGCCGGCGCCGCGGTGTGGGTGGCCGTCGCGCTCCCCAGGCTCCCGGTGGTGCCGCGGCCCCGCTACACGCTCGCGGACCTGGTGCGCCAGACCACGGAGCGCGGCTTCCTGGTGCCGACGCTCCTGCTCGCGACGACGACCGCCGCGCTCGGCGTCGCCGTCGGCTTCCTTCCTCTGCTGGCCACTCGACTGGGACTGCCGCCGATCGTGGGCGCCGCGGCCGTCGCGGTGCTCGCGCTCGTCTCGATGGCCATGCAGCCGGTTGTCGGGCGCCTTCGCGACCGCGAGCGGATCACGACCCGTGTCGGCGGGTTCGTCGGTCTCACGGTCGCCGCGGCAGCCCTCGGTGTGCTCGCACTCGGCCCGCATGCGGTGACGCTGTTCGCCGCCGCGCTCGCGATCGGGTTCATGACGGGCACCGTGACTCCGCTGGCGTTCGCACACCTGGCCGCGGTGACACCGGAGGAGCGGATGGGGCGGACCATGGGCAACGCGGAGCTCGGGCGCGAGCTCGGTGATGCGGGCGGGCCGCTGCTCGTGGGCGGCGTCGCCACCGCAGCCACGCTGCCGATCGCGCTCGGGCTGCTCGCCGTGCTGAGCCTGGTCGCAGGCGCCACCGGGTGGCGGGTGCTGCGGCCGACGGACGAGCGGCTGTAGTCCCCGCGCCTTTGTGCAACGGGTCGTTGCACAAACGCGCCGGACGCGCCCCGGGCGGGCCGGCGCTGCGGTTCAGCCGGGGAGCTCCGCGGGGCCGGGGTAGCCGAGCACCGTGGACTGCTCGCGCCCGAAGGCCGAGGTGATGCGGTGCGCGATGAGCCAGCGGCCGTCCACGCGGCGGTAGGCCACGTCGTAGAACCCGCGCATCGCGACCCGCGGGGCTCCGGGATCCCCCGGGTGGTCGCCGTGGAACTCGAGGTGCACGCGGGCGGTCGCCCGGTCTCCGTCGAAGCGCAGCTGCGGCAGGTGCAGGAAGTGGATGCCGTGGAACGGGGCGTCGCGGCAGAAGGCCGCCAGCGCCGCACGCCCCTGCACGAACGTGACCGGCGGTGCGTCGCCCACGGGCCGCGATTGGTACACGCCGTCGTCCGTGAACAGACCGCTCCACGTCTCGCCGTCGTGCTCGTCGAAGGCGCGCGCATACGTCGCCTCCAGGTCGATCAGCTCCAGGCGGTCCTCCAGCTGCCGCACCCGCTGCTCGATGTCGGTGGTCATGTCGTCCTCCTGTCGTCGGCTGCGGCGTACTGCACGCGCTCTCGGAACGCTGCCGCGGGGTCTCCGGGCCCGCGGTGGCCGCGGGGTCCGTCTCCTTCGGGTTCGCGCAGCCGCCCGGCATCCGTCCTGGTCCATTCCCGCACCGCCAGACGTTCCACGATGCGCCAGCCCTCGGGGTCGCGGCGGACGTGGTCGAGGTAGCGGAAGCCGCTGGTGAAGTTGCGGGACTCGTCGTCGCCTGGCGTCCCCCAGTGCACAGCGGTGCCGGAGGTCTCCGCGTAGGCGTGGTCGCCGTACAGCTCGGCGCGATGCGTGCCGGCGAGGTGCAGGGTGCCGTCGAACACGGCGGTCCGCTCCTGCAGCCACGCCACGTAGGCGTCGGCGTCGCCCGAGAAGCCGGTGTGGTGGTCGACGCCGTCGTGCGCGTACACCGCGCGGACAGCCGTCCAGTCGGCGCGATCCACGGCCAGGCAGTACCGCAGCACCAGGTCGTGGATCTCGTGGCGGTCGCTCAGCTCCGCGAGCGTGATCATGCCCGGTCCGGCATGTTCGTCCAGCCGCGGCCCTCGGCGCGCCCGTACCAGCCGGAGGCCGCGAGCGTGCCGCCGTCGACCGGGACGGTGTGACCGGTGACGAAGGCGGCGTCGTCCGAGGCGAGGAAGGCCACGACCCCGGCGAAGTCCTCCGGCCGACCGAAGCGTCCGGCGGGCAGCCAGGAGCGCAGCAGGGCGGGGTCGCGTCCGGCGAGCATCAGTGCGGCGGGCGTCTGCGGGGTGTCGGCGAGGTCGGGCGCGATCGCGTTCACCCGGATGCCGGACGGGCCGAGTTCGACGGCGAGGCTCTTGGTGAACGCGGAGACCCCGGCGTTGTAGGCGGAGTAGACCGCGTTGCCGGGGATGCCGCGGAAGGCCTCGACGGTGGAGACGTTCACGATGCTGCCGCGGCCGGCGTCGATCATGCCTGGGAGCAGCGCGTGGGTCACGGCGAACACGTGCCACAGGTTCAGCTCGTGCAGACGCTGCCACTGGGCGGGCGGACTCTTGGCGAAGAACGATTTGGCCGGGCGGAAGTCGCCCACGTTGTTCACGAGCACGTCCGCGTGACCGTGGTGCTCCTGCACGTGCGCGGCGAGGCGCGCGACCGTGTCGTCGTGCGTGATGTCGCCGACCAGCACCGTGCAGCTGCCGCCCGCGGCCGTGATCTCGGCGGCGGTGGCGTGTGCCGCGTCGGCGTCGATGTCGAGGAGCACCACCTGGTCGCCGTCGGCGGCGAAGCGTCGGCTGATGCCCCCGCCGATGCCGAGGGCGCCGCCGGTGACGACGACGGTGCGAGGAGCGGGAGGTACGTCTTCGTGACCCATGGAACAAACCTAGCATTTGGTTGGTAGCATGGACACGCCGCCGCATCGGAGCGCGGCACGGAGGAGTGCGCAGTGAGTCTGGTCATCGATTTCGCGGGGAAGGTCGTCGCGGTCACCGGCGGCGGTCGCGGGGTCGGCCGCGGCGTGGTCGAGGCGTTCCTCGACGCCGGCGCCACGGTCGAGTTCTGTGGACGCAGCGAGCCGGAGGATCTCCCCGAGCGCGACGGTCGCGCCGCTGCGTTCCGACCGGTCGACGTGCGCGACGCCGCACAGAACGAAGCGTGGATCGACGGCATCGTCGCGCGGCACGGGCGGCTCGACGTGCTCGTGAACAACGTCGGCGGCTCGCCGTTCGGCCGATTCGAAGCCGGTTCCCCGCGCTACTTCCAGGCCATCACCGAGATCAACTTCCTCTCCGCCGCCGTCGCCACCAGGGCGGCGTTCGAACCGCTCAGGGCCGCACGCGGCAGCGTCGTCAACATCACCTCGATCAGCGCCCGCCGCCCGAGCCCCGGCACCGCCGTGTACGGCGCCGCCAAAGCCGCGCTGGAGAGCCTGACCCGCAGCCTCGCGGTGGAGTGGGCGCCCGAGATCCGCGTGAACGCGGTCAGCAGCGGGCTCGTGCACACCGAGAGCGCCGCCGACCACTACGGCACGCCCGAGCAGTACGCCGACATCGCGCGCACCATCCCGCGCGGGCGGCTGGCCGCACCCGCCGAGCTCGGCGCCGTGTGCGTCATGCTCGCCTCGCCCCTGGCCGCCCACGTCACGGGCGCCGTGCTGCCCGTGGACGGCGGCGGCGAATGGCCCGCCTTCCTGAGCCACACCCCGAACGCCGACATCGTGCAGCAGGCCGATCGCCTCGACAACACTGGAGGAACCCCATCATGACCGAAGCCGTCATCGTCTCCGCGGTGCGCTCGCCCATCGGCCGCGCGTTCAAGGGCAGCCTGAAGGACATGCGCGGCGACGATCTCGCCACGCAGATGGTGCGTGCCGCCGTCGACGCGGTGCCGGGCCTGCACCACGACGAGATCGCCGACCTCATGATGGGCTGCGCGCAGCCCGCCGGGCAGCAGGGGTACAACATCGGCCGGATGGTGGCGCTGCAGCTGGGCTGGGACTCCGTGCCAGGCACCACGGTCAACCGCTACTGCGCGTCCTCGCTGCAGACCACCCGGATGGCGTTCCATGCGATCAAGGCCGGCGAGGGCGACGTGTTCGTCTCCGCCGGGGTCGAGGCCGTGTCGCAGTTCGGCTCCGGCAAGGCCGACGG
Source organism: Microbacterium sp. p3-SID336 (assembly GCF_025143365.1). GTDB lineage: Bacteria > Actinomycetota > Actinomycetes > Actinomycetales > Microbacteriaceae > Microbacterium. The sequence goes on from NZ_JALXPE010000004.1 coordinate 8,289, forward strand.
CATGCCGGACACCAGGAACCCGCGCTGGGCGGACGCCGCCGCCCGCACGGCGCGCGACGCCCAGGACCCGGACTTCGTGTGGTCGGACCCGCGGGAGCGCGGCGAGCTGGCCGACATCTACATCGCCATGGGGGAGACCGCGGAGAACGTGGCCTCCTTCCGCGGGGTGTCCCGGCGCGAGCAGGACGAGTGGGCCGTGCTCAGCCAGAACAGGGCGGAGGCGGCGGCCGCCCGCGGATTCTGGGAGAAGGACATCACGCCCGTGCGCCTCACCGACGGCACCCTCGTGTCGACGGACGACGGTCCCCGCGCCGGCGTGACCCTGGAGGGCATCAGCGGCATGCAGCCGGTGTTCCGCCCCCACGGCACCGTGACGGCCGCGAACTGCTGCGCCCTGAACGACGGCGCCGCCGCGCTCGTCGTGATGAGCGACACCAGAGCCGCGGAGCTCGGCCTCAACCCGCTCGCCCGCATCGTCTCGACCGGGGTGTCGGCGCTGTCGGCCGAGATCATGGGCCTCGGTCCCGTGCAGGCGGTCGAGCGCGCGCTCGCCCACGCCCGGATGAGCATCGGGGACATCGACCTGCTGGAGATCAACGAGGCCTTCGCCGCGCAGGTGGTGCCCTCGATCGCGGACATCGGCATCGACCCCGAACGCGTCAACGTGAACGGCGGGGCGATCGCGCTGGGCCACCCCTACGGCATGACCGGCGCCCGCATCACCACCACGGCGATCAACGCACTGCGTGAGCGCGACGAGCAGTTCGCGGTCGAGACCATGTGCACGGCCGGCGGCCAGGGCATGGCCATGGTGCTCGAGCGCCTCAGCTGACGCAGCCCGGCACCGTTACTCCGCGGTGCACGTCCCGTCGGTGTTGATGACGCTGCCGTTGTAGGTCGCGGTCGTGCTGTCGTACCCGGCCGGCAGTGTCGTGGCGCCCGTCAGCTGGTAGTCGGTCGCCGGGGAAAGGTCGGCGCGCATGGACAGCGAGGCGCCGGCGGCAAGCGGTGCCGTGAGGGTGATCACGCGCGTCGTCGGGGCGGATTCGTCGACGGAGACGGCGCCGCCCGCGATGCTGAGGCTGCCGAGGTTCGCCATGCCCGTTCCGGTGATGGTGATGACCGTCCCGGCGGGGAGGTCGACGGGCCCGGCGACGAGGGTGAAGCCGGGGCCACCGGGTGGGATGTCGCACGCGGCGACGAGGTTGAACGCCCCGACATCGGTGACCGTGGAGGCCGCCGCGAGCGGCGTGGCGACCGCCAGTGCGATGAGCGGAACGGACCAGGCCGCTCCCTGGATGGCGTGTCGACGAGTGATGCCTTCTGCGTGCTCGGTCATGGGGGGATCTCCGGTCGCGGTCGATGACGAGGGGCACTGCGAGTCCGCCCACCGTAACAACCGCGCCGCCCCGCGTCGAGGGTGGGGTCCCCGAAGCTGCCGTGTTCAGGCCGACGCGTCGGCCGGTGCCAGGCGGATCGAGACCGCGGAGCGACGCCAGCCGACGAAGGCCACGACGGTCGCGAGGAGGAGGGCGATCGCGGCCGGTAGACCGCCCTCCGTGCCGAAGTCGCCGCCGGTGAGCAGGTCGCTCGATCCGTCGCTCGGCGCGAGGAACAGCAGGGAGGTGCTGTGCGGGTCGAGTCCGCTGACGGGGATGCCGTAGACGTTGCCCATGCCGAAGTTCCATCCGGCGTGGATGCCGCAGATCAGCCAGAGTGAGCGCTGCCACAGCACGACGAAGGTGGCGAACACGGCGTACAGGAAGATCGTCGCGAAGGCCACCGGGTGGGTGCCGACGCCGTGCACGAGAGCGAACAGCAGCGCGGGGAGCAGCACTGCGAGCCAGGTCGGGAACCGCTGTCCGACGCTCTGCAGCAGGAAGCCGCGCGTGAGGATCTCCTCATTGCTTCCCTGCACGATGACGGTGACGGCCAGCGCGAGGACGAGCGGCAGGGCGGGAAGGCCGCTGCTCGCCTCGGCCGGTCCGCCGACGCTCTCGTACTGCCCGGTCATCCAGAGGAAGAGGATCGGCAGGGAGATCAGGGCGAGCCCGACCACGACGCCGAGAAGCAGGGTGAGAACGCCGCGCCCCGGGTTGCGGAAACCGAGCGTGCGCAGGTGGCGGCGCTCGTAGAGGCCCACCCAGGCGAGCACCAGTGCGATGACGATGACGTTCGCGACGGCTTCCTGCCACTGAGCGGCCGGAGAGCCGGCAGGCACGGGCAGCGCGATCGTGAGCGCGGCCATCAGCGCGATCTGGATGATCCAGACCGCGAAGAAGACGATGAGGCCGAGCCACCACGGTGTCACCCGCTTCCCCGACCGTGCGTCCGCGATGAAGGGGTTGCTGCGAAGGGACATGGGCGCTCCTCGGCGTCGGTTCCCGTGCAGAATATCGGTCACGCGTCGCCGCCCCGGTCCTCGCCCCGCACGCTGCGCCCGAGCGCCGATCTCCCGAGCGGGTCGCGAGCGGGAGCCCGGGCGGGTCAGACGCGGTCGCGCAGCTCGGACTTCAGGATCTTGCCGGTGGCGTTGCGGGGGAAGTCCTCCACGAACACGAACTCCCGCGGCACCTTGAAGTTCGCCAGGTGCGTGCGGCAGAACGCCTCCAGCTCGGCCGCGTCGGGTCTCGGCTGCGCGTTGTGCAGCAGCAGCACGTAGGCGCGGCCGACCGTGCCGAGGCGGTCGTCGTCGACGCCGATCACGGCGGACTCGTTCACCGCGGGATGCTTGCGGAGCGCGTTCTCCACCTCGGCCGGGTACACGTTGAAGCCGCCGACGATGAACATGTCCTTCAGGCGGTCGGTGATCTTGAGGCAGCCGTGCTCGTCGAGGCGCCCGACGTCGCCCGTGTGGAACCAGCCGTCCGCGTCGAGCACCGCGTCGGTCGCCGCCTGGTCCTCGAAGTAGCCGAGCATCACGTTGGGGCCGCGCAGCAGGATCTCGCCGTCGACGTCGACCCCCGCGTCGTTCCCGTGCTCGTCCACCACGCGGATCTCCACGCCCTCGACGGCGGGCCCTGTCGTCTGCGCGGTGTGCTCGAGGGATTCCCCCGGCCGCGACAGTGTGGCGACCACGCACTCGGTGAGCCCGTACGCCTGGGCGACGGTCTCGAACCCGAGCACGTTCACCATGTCGTGGAACAGGGTCGCCGGGGCCGCGGTGGCTCCGGCGATCGCGAACCGCAGCGACGACAGGTCGTAGTCGCCGAGGCGCGGGTGGTCGAGCAGCGAGGTGAAGATGGTGGGAACGCCGGGCAGCACGCTGATGCGGGCGGACTGCACGAGCTCCAGCAGCCGGTCGGCGTCGAACACGGCGAGCGGGTAGATCGTGGTCCCGGCCATGAGCGAGGTGATCATGCCCGCCTTGTACCCGAAGCCGTGGAAGAACGGGTTGACGACGGCGTAGCGGTCCTCCGGGGCCAGCCGGGCGCCGAGGCCCCAGGCCCTCGCCACGGACAGGGTCTGCCGGTGCGCGCTGAGCACCCCCTTCGGCACGCCCGTGGTGCCGGAGGTGAACAGCACGTCCATGATGTCGTCCGGGCCGACGGCCGCTGCGGCCTCGTCGACCCGCGCCGGGTCGACCGTGTCGCCGGCGGCGAGGAACGCGTCCCACGAGAGCAGCCCGCCGGTGCCGTCGCCGTCGAGGCACACGGCCGTCCGCAGGTGCGGCAGCCCGGGGAACACGGGGCCGTCGGATCCGCGCTCGGCCGCAGCGGCCCGGAGCATGGCGCTGTAGGACTTGCCGAGGAACCCGTCGGCGAGCACGAGCGCGGTCGCGCGCGACCTGGCGAGGATCTCGGCGGCCTCATGCCCGGTGAACCGCGTGTTCAGCGGCACGACAGCGATCCCGACGAGCTGCGCGCCCAGCATGGCGAGGATGAACTCGTGCCGGTTGGGCGCCCAGAGCCCGATACGGTCGCCGGGCAGCACGCCCTGCGCGAGGTAGGCGCGGGCGACGGCGTGCACGCGGTCCTGCAGCTCGGCGTAGCCGATCACGACGTCGCCGTCGACGATGGCGGGGTGATCGCCGAGGGCCGCCATCTCCGCGAGGAGGGCCGGGACCGTGGTGGCTTCCGAGACTGTCATGGACGTCCTTTCCAAGATCATGCGTACACTCCGAGTGGATGTTTCGGGAAACCGCTCGCATGCGGCACACTTGAGCAAGCGCTTGTGAGATTTTCTGTGAAGGAGCAGCAATGGCAACGACCAAAAGCGGAGGCCGCCAGGAGCAGAGCTCCGAGCGGCGCGATCAGATCCTCTCGATCGCCGCGCGCCTGATCGCCAAGCGCGGGTACTCCGCGACCACGGTCCGCGACATCGCCGACGAGGCCGGCATCCTGTCCGGCAGCCTCTACCACCACTTCTCCTCCAAGGAGGCGATCCTCCAGGAGATCCTGGGCAGCTTCATGACCGGACTGCTCGGCCGCTTCGAGGAGATCGTGGCCGAGGGCGGCAGCCCCCGCGACATCCTCGACAAGCTCATCGCCCACGCCTTCACCACGATCGAGAGCCAGCCCGATGCGGTCGGCCTCTACCAGAACGAGCTGTCGTTCCTCGGCCGTCAGCCCGGCTTCGAGTTCCTGCGCGAGAACAGCGAGCGCATCGAGGAGCTCTGGCTCTCGCAGATCCGCGAAGGGCAGAAGGTCGGCGTGTTCCGCGACTCGATCGACGCGCCGATCGCCTACCGGTTCATCCGCGACGCCGTGTGGTCCACGGTGGCCTGGTACCGGCCGGGCCGCGGGCACACGGCCGCGAGCCTGACCGACAACTTCCTGGATCTGCTGCACAAGGGCCTCCTCGCCGACTGAGCGCGATCCGCGTCAGTCCGCGACCTCCCTGGTGCGGGTGCCGCGCGGGTCGAGGACCTCGCGGATCAGGCGCAGCTCCTCCGCGTCCGGCGTGCGCGTGAGCGGCGCGGACGTGGCGTCGAGTGGGAACCCGGTGCTGTCGGCCACGGTTTGCGGGTCCACGCCGGGGTGGATCGAGAGCACGGTGATCACACCCTCCGGGTCGAAGCCGAGCACGGCCAGGTTCGTGACGATCAGCCCGAGCCGGTGATGCTCGAGCCCGGCCTCGGCCGCGCGGTCGTTGCCGACGCCGGACACCATGTCGACCGACTCCACGAACACGCGGGGGCTGTGCCGCGCGACCCAGTAGTCCACGCGGTGGTTGGCGGTGTTGCCGGGCGCGCCCCGCACGCCGATGAGCTGCTTGGACGGACGGTCCCAGTCGCCGATCAGCGAGATGTTCTGATTGCCGTGGCGGTCGAGCTGGCTCGCGCCCATCATGCTCTGCCGGCGCCCGGTGGAGAGGATGTCGAAGATGCGGTGGAACGGCGCCCAGCCTTCGATCGTGGGGGCCGGGGCGTCCGGATCGCCGGGCTGCGGCGGGCCGCTGAGGAAGAACGCCTCGCCGTCGCTGAGGACGAGGTCGGGCGCGGTGGTGAGTTTCGCCAGCCGCGCACCGAGAGCGGGGATGATGCCGACCGCGTGGGCGAGGATCTCGCCGGAGTCGCGGTACGTGTCGGCGCAGGCCGCGATGCAGACCTCGGCGGTCGTGGCGACGGTCGCGGGGGTGGGGGCGACGGTGGTCATGAGTCTCCTCGCTCGGCGTGGAATCGGGCGACGGCCGCGTGGTATCCGGCCTCGTCGGTGTGCAGGAAGGTGCGCTCGAACGCGGCCCACGCCTCCGGGTCCTTGGCGGAGGTGGCGTAGTGCTTCTGGAAGGCCTCGTCGCGCTCGTAGTCGGGCGCGCACGTGGTGAAGTGCGCGCCCTGCGGGGCCTCGACCACCGCGGAGGCGTACATCCGGCTGAACAGCAGCGTGTGGAACGAGCCCTCGTCGAGCAGCGCGGACGTCGGCACGACCTTCTCGGCCGAGACGATCGTGCGGGTGGCGGCCATGGCGAAGAGGTCGTCGAAGTACGGGTCCGGGCCGAGGTACTGCGCGTTGCCCTGCGGGTCGGCGCGGTTCACGTGCACGAGGGCCACGTCGAGCGGGAGTGCCGGCATCGCCACGTACTCCGCGTCGGAGTAAGGGGAGCGCACGGTCCGCAGGCGCGGGTTGGCCGGGAGCACGTCCGAGCCGAGGCCGGCGCGCGTCGGCAGGAAGTCGAGCCGCGCCCCGGCGGCGCGGAGGCCGGCGACGAACATGCCCTCGTCGTACTCCTCGACCGCGATCGCGCCGAGCTCGCGGGCCTGCGTGAACAGCGGGTCGAGGGGGATGCTGTCCAGCGACACGAAGCCGTACACGAGGCGGCGGATGCGCCCCGCTGCGGCGAGCAGTCCCACGTCCGGCCCGCCGAAGGCGACCACCGTGAGGTCGGTGAGGTCGCGTCGCAGGATCTCCCGGACCAGGGCCATGGGCTTGCGCCGTGAGCCCCATCCGCCGATGCCGATCGTCATCCCGCTCTCGAGGGTGGCGACCGCCTCCTCGATGCTGACCTGCTTGTCCGTCATCCCCGCTCCTTCGCGCGACCGACGCTAAACCTAGCGCTTGTTTGGGAATCACAGTAGCATGCCCGGGAGGACGAACAGCGAGGGAGCTGGACATGCCAGAGCGGAAGGCCGAGCGGCCCGCGGACCACGTCGTCGTGACCGGAGGGGCGAGCGGGATCGGCGACGCGGTGGTGCGGCTGCTGCAGCAGCGCGGCATCGCCGTCACGGTCTTCGACCTCAGCCCCAGCGGCCGCGACGGCGTCGCGAGCGAGACCGTCGACCTGAGGGACGAGACCGCCGTCGAGGCCGCGATGGCCCGCGCGCAGGAGCGCGGGCCCGTCGGCGGAGTCGTCGTCTGCCACGGCATCCGCGGCGCGTACGTGCCCGCGCTGGAGATCGACCTCGACCGCCTGCGGCTGCTCTACGACGTGCACGTGGTCGGCGCGCTCGCCGTGTCCCGCGCGTTCGTCCGGCGGCTCGGCGGAGCCCCCGGGTCGATCGTGATGGTCTCCTCCACGACCGCCTACCGCGGATGGGCGAACCAGGCGGACTACGGGCCCGCGAAGGCCGCGGAACGACAGCTGATGGAGAACCTCGCCGTCGAGTGGGCGCCCCTGGGCGTGCGCGTCAACGCCGTGGCTCCCGGGCACACCCTCACCCCGATGGTGCAGGACATGGTGGCGGGCGGCTATGACCTCGCGGCCGTGGAGCGGCGCACCCCGCGCGGGCAGCTCGCCGCGCCGGACGAGATCGCCGCGGCCATCGTCTGGATGCTGTGCGACGCCACCCACGTGATCGGACAGTGCCTGCCCGTCGACGGCGGCTGGACGGTCGTGGGCCGATGATGCCGCAGCGCCCGGTCGGCGACCTCCGGGTGTCCAGCCTGGGCATGGGCGCGATGACGCTCACGCAGACCCCGGAGTCGGACGTCGCGCGGGGTGTCCGTGCCGTGCATACCGCCGTCGATGCGGGCATCACGCTCTTCGACACCGCGGACTCCTACGGCCCGACGAGCGAGATGGGCGTGAACGAGCGCGCGCTCGCCGCGGCCCTGCGCAGCCACCCCGATGCGTGGGAGCGGGTGATCGTCGCGACCAAGGGCGGGCACACGCGGGGCCCGGCCGCCACGTGGTGGGTGGACGGCTCACCCGCGCACCTCGCCGCAGCCGCCCGCGCCTCCGCGCAGCGGCTCGGACTCGACGCGCTCCCGCTGTACCAGCACCACCGGCCGGACGTGCGGGTGCCGTTCGCGGAGTCCCTGGGTGCGCTGCGGCAGCTCGTCGACGACGGCGTCGTGGTGCGCGTGGGCGTCTCGAACGTCGATGTCGCGCAGCTCGACGTGGCGGCGGCGATCCTCGGCGATGCGCTCGTGAGCGTGCAGAACGAGTACTCGCTCCTGGAGCGGTCGAGCACGCCCGTGCTGCGTCGCTGCGAGGAACTCGGGCTGGCGTTCCTCGCCTGGGGGCCGCTCGGCGGCATGCGCGCCGCTAAGGGTCTGGGCGGCGCGGCGGCTCCCGCGGCCGCGGTGGCGGAACGGTACGGAGTGAGCCCGCAGCGCGTCGTGCTGGCCTGGATGCTCGCCCGCTCTCCGGTGCTCATCCCGATCCCGGGCGCGAGCAGGCCGGAAAGCGTGCACGACTCCGTCGCCGCGGTCGAGCTCGTGCTGGACGAGGCCGATCTGCTGCTGCTCGACCGCGCCGGTCAGGCGGCGAGGTGAGGCTCCTGCAGCAGTTCCACCCGGACGTCGTCCGGTCCGAGCACGTAGACGTAGCGGTACCCCTCCAGGGGGCCGGCGGTCGCCGTCATGGGTGCGGAGAGCGGGCGGTGGCCGAGCTCGGCGAGCCGCGCCAGGCTGTGGTCGATGTCGGGCACGACGATCGCGGGGTGCGCGGCGCCGATGCGGCCGGTGTCGGGGTCGTTGCGCGGAGTGGGCACGCCGCGGTACTCCGCGAGCTCCAGGAACACGCCGTCGTCGAGGCGCACGAACGTCAGCAGGATCTCCGCCCCCGGATGGCCGACTGCGGCCTCCACTGCAGGGCCGCTCTTCGCCAGCGGACCGATCACCTCGCCGCCCGTGGCGGCCGCATAGAACGTGGTCGCCGTGTCGGTGTCGCTCACGGTGATCCCGATGTGGTGCAGGCGCGGCATCGAGTTCCCCTTAGCTCAAGCAAACGTTTGTTCAGTCACTATCGCGGAGGACACCCATGAGTGCAACACCCGTCATCGACCTGACCGGCCGCGTCGCGGTCATCACCGGAGCCGCGGGCGGCCAGGGCCGCTCACACGCGGAGCTGTTCCACCGGCTCGGCGCCGACCTCGTGCTGACCGACCTCGACGGCGCCGCGGTGGAGGAGGTCGCCGCCGCTTACGGCGACAGGGCCATCGGGCTCGCGCACGACGTCTCCTCCGCCGACGCCTGGTCCGCGGTCGCCGAGGCGGCGCGCGAGCGATTCGGGCGCGTGGACGTGCTCGTGAACAACGCCGGGTTCTGCCCCGAGGGACCGCTCGCGGAGACCGCGGAACGCGTGATCCGCCTCACCCTCGACGTCAACCTCATCGGCCCGATGCTCGGCGTGCAGGCGCTGCTGCCGCTCATGGGCGACGGCGGCTCGATCGTGAACATCGCGTCGACCGCCGGTGTCGCGGGCTACGCGAACAGGGTGCCGTACTCGGCCTCCAAGTGGGGGCTGCGCGGCGTCTCCCATGCGCTCGCCCGGGAGCTCGCCGGCAGCGGCATCCGCGTGAACACGGTCTGCCCCGGTGCGGTCGACACCCCCATGATCACCGAGGACACCAGGGCCGGGGTCGGCTTCATCTCACGGATCCCCATCCCTCGCGCCGGGCGGCCGGAGGAGATCTCGAACCTCGTGGCGTACCTGGCGAGCGACGCCAGCAGCTACTGCACCGGGCAGGACTTCATCATCGACGGCGGCCAGGTCGCCTGATGCCGGCGTACGCCTTCGACGGGGTCGTGCCGGTGGTCGATCCCACCGCGTTCGTGCACGAGACCGCGAGCCTCATCGGCGATGTCGTGATCGGTCCGGGCTGCTACATCGGCCCGTTCGCGAGCCTGCGCGGCGACTTCGGGCGCATCCTCGTGGGGGAGGGATCGAACGTGCAGGACTCCTGCGTCGTGCACGCCTTCCCCGGGGCCGACGCGGTGCTCGACCCCGGCAGTCACGTGGGTCACGGTGCCGTGCTGCACGGCTGCCGCATCGGCTCGTACGCCCTGATCGGCATCGGGGCGACCGTGCTCGACGGCGCCGTGATCGGGGAGGACGCCCTGCTCGGCGCCGGGGCGGTCGTCACCGCGGGCACCGTGATCCCGCCGGGCACGACGGCACTCGGCACCCCCGCGCGGGTCGTGGGACCGCTCGACGAGCAGGCGCGGGAGTGGAAGCGCAACGGCGTGCGCATCTACCAGGAACTCGCCCGGCGCAGCCGCGAGAGCCTCGTGCGCGCGGACCCGCTCCGGGCCGTGGAACGCGGCAGGCGACGCACGACCTGGGCCGCCGACGCCGCGACCCCGCTGCACCGGCGCCGTGCCGAAGGGCGATCATGAGCACGGACGGCTTCGCGGACTGGCACGCGATCACCCGGACCATCGCGCGCTATGCCCGGTACGCGGACGAGCGGCGGTTCGCCGACATGGCCGCCCTGTTCACGCCGGAGGGGCGGATGCTGCTGTTCCGTCCCCGTGCGACCTCGCCCGCCGAGGCGCCGCAGGGCACGACCGCTCTGGTGACCGCGTTCGAGGCACTCACCGCGTTCGAGGCGACGAGCCACGTGCTGGCCCCGAGCGAGGTCGAGGTGGACGGCGACGAGGCGCGGGCGCGCACCGCGTGCACGGCCCACCACATCCGCGACACCCCGGACGGGAGGGTGCGCTTCACTCTCGCCGACCGCTACGACGACACGCTCGTGCGGGTGGACGGCCGCTGGCTGTTCCGCGAACGCCGCAAGTACACGGCCTGGACCGAGACCGCGCCGCTCCGTCGCTGAGCCGCGTCCGAGGTCGGGCGGCCCGGTCGTGTGTCTTCCCCCGCACGGGGGCGCCTCGCTGCGGACTCAGGCGCGGGCGAGGGCCCAGGGCTCGGCGGCGGCCCGGAGTTCGCGCGGCGTGCCGAACAGCGTGCCGAGGGCGTGTGCGCGCTTGAACACCAGGTGGGCGTCGTGCTCCCACGTGATCGCGATGCCGCCGTGCAGCTGCACCATCTCGGCCGCGACGTGCGTGAGGGCCTCAGAGCACGCGGCCTTCGCGATCGCCGCGAGCTCGTGGCGGTCCGCGGAGCCGTCGGCCAGGGCGGCCGCTGCGGCGCGGGAGGCCGTGCGCGCGACCTCGACCTGCACGTGCATGTCCGCCATCCGGTGCTTGAGCGCCTGGAAGGAGCCGATGGGCCGCCCGAACTGCACCCGCTGCTGGGAATAGGCGACGGTGTCGTCGAGCGCGCGCGCCGCCGTGCCCGCTTGGACCGCGGCGACGGCGGCGAGGGCGAGCGCCCGCACCTCCTCCAGCACCGCGGGGGCGGCAGGGCCGAGCGGGCGGGCCGCCGCCGTGGCGAACCGCAGCCGCGCCAGGCGCAGCGTCTGGTCCATGGTCGGCTCCGGCTCGCGTACGACCGCCGCCGCGTCCGTCACCTCGAACAGTCGCGGGCCGTCGGCGGTGCGCGCGATCACGAGCAGCACGTCGGCGTCCGCGCCGTCCAGCACCCAGCCGGTCCTGCCGTCGAGGGTCCAGGCGTCGCCGGTCCCCTGCGCCCGCACGTCCACGCTCGCGGGGGCGAAGCGCCCGGACGGGTCCGCCCAGGCGAGGGCCGCAGCCGACGAGCCCTCGGCGATGCCGGGCAGCAGCCGGGCGGCCGCCTCCTCGTCGCCCGCGGCCAGGATCGTCTGCGCGGCGATCGCGACCGAGCCGAGATAGGGCGACGGGGCCAGGGCGCGGCCGAGCTCCTCCAGCACGAGCTGGGCCTCGCGGCGGGAGAATCCGGCGCCGCCGTATTCCTCGGGGATCGCCATGCCGGCGATGCCGAGCTCTTCGCACAGCAGCCGCCACAGGTCCTCATCGTAGCCCACCTCGCTGTCCAGGGCCCGGCGCGTGGCGGCGCTGTCCGCGCGCTGACTCAGGATGCCGCGCACGAGTGCGACGAGCTCCTGCTGATCCTCATCGGGTTCGAATGACATCACCGCTCCTTCGGCAGGATATCGCGGGCGATGCGCGCCCGATGGAACTCCGGGGTGCCCCAGGCCGCGGACAGTGCAGGGGCGAGCCCGAGCCAGATCCGCAGCGTGTGCTCGGCCGTGTAGCCGATCGCGCCGTGCACCTGCAGCGAGGTCCGTGCGGCGCGCAGTGCCGCGTCCCCCGCGGCGACCTTGGCGGCCGACACGGCCCTGTCCTCATCCGCCTCGTCCACCCGCAGCGCCGCGTTCCACACGAGGGGTCGCGCGAAGCTGAGGGCGATGCGCACGTCGGCCAGCTGATGCTTGAGCGCCTGGAACTCGCCGATCGGCCGCCCGAACTGCTCCCGCACCCGGGCGTAGGCCACGGCCTCGGCGAGCAGCCGCTCTCCCGCGCCGACGAGCATCGCGGCGGCGGCCAGGGCCGCTTCGTTCAGGGCCGCGTCGACGGCGCCGGGCGCGAGCGGGGTGGACGGGCCGTTCGGGGTGAGGCGCGCGAGGCGGCGGGTCGGCGCGACCGAGGTCAGCTCCTCGCCGGGGTCGCCCGCCTGCAGCGTGTCGTCGCGTACGAGGTAGCGGTGCGCGGCGATGGTCGCGTCGAGGGCGGCCGGCGCGATGCCGTCCACCGCGGCCGTCGCCATGGCCCCGGATGCGAGGGCGCTGCGGGTGTCGTCGTCAACGAGCACCGGCAGCAGCGCGACCGTCTCCAGGTAGGGGCCAGGCACCCCGTGGTAGCCGAGGCGCTCGAACACGACGACGAGGTCGCTGAGCGTGCCGCCGAAGCCTCCGGACTCCTCGCTGACGCGCAGCCCGAGCAGCCCGAGCTCGGCGAACTGCTCCCAGAGGGCGAGGCCGGCTGCGGTGTCGCCGTCGGCCCAGGCGCGCGCGACGTCCGCGCCGCCAGCGCCCTCCACGATCTCGTCGATGGCCTCGGCGAACGCCGTCTGTTCTTCTGTGGGCAGGAACCGCATCAGGCGCGCCTTCCGTCTCCGCCGCGGGGGAGTCCGAGGATCCGCTCCGCGATGATGTTCCGCTGCACCTCGTTGGTGCCGGCGTAGATGGGGCCGGCGAGGGCGAACTGGTAGTCGTGCACCCAGCGCCCGCCGTCGACCGCCGAGGGTCCGCGCAGCTCCCCCTCGGGGCCGAGGATGCGCAGCGCCGTCTCGTGGATGTGCACGTCGAGCTCCGACCAGAACACCTTGTTGATGCTGCCCTCGGCGCCCACCGAGCCGCCCTCGAGCAGCGTGCTCACGGTCTGCCAGGTGAACAGCCGGTAGGCCTCCGCGCCGATCCACGCGTCGACGACGGCGTCGTCCTCGGCGACGGAGCCGCGGGCGGACTGCAGTGCGATGAGGCGCTCGGTCGCGGCGAGGAACCGGCCGGGGGCCCGGAGGGAGAGGCCGCGTTCGTTGCCTGCGGTGCTCATGGCCACGCGCCAGCCGTCGCCGGGAGCACCCAGCACGTCCTCGTCCGGCACGAACACGTCGTCGAAGAAGATCTCCGCGAAGCCGGTGGTGCCGTCGAGCTGGGCGATCGCGCGGACCGTGATGCCCGGGGCGTCCATCGGGAACAGGAAGTAGGTGAGGCCGCGGTGCCGCTGCGCCTCCGGGTCGGAGCGGAACAGGCCGAAGCCGCGGTCGGCCCACACGGCCCGCGAGCTCCAGATCTTCTGACCGTTGAGCACCCAGCCGCCCCGCTCCTCGTCGCGGCGCGCCGTGCTGCGGATCGCGGCGAGGTCGCTGCCGGCGCCGGGCTCCGACCAGGCCTGCGCCCAGATCAGCGACCCGTCGGTCATCGGCTTCAGAAAACGCTCGTGCTGCTCCGGGGTGCCGTGCTCGAACAGGATCGGCGCGAGCAGGGAGATGCCGTTCTGCGCCACCCGGGTCGGCGCGCCCGCGCGGTAGTACTCCTCCTCGAACAGCACCCACTCGGTGATGCCGGCGTCGCGGCCGCCGTACTGCTCGGGCCAGGACACGACCGACCAGCGGCCCTCGGCCAGCTCGGCCTCCCAGGCGCGGTGCGCGGCGAAGCCCTCGGCGGTGTCCATCGAGGGCAGCGGGGTGGCCGGCACGTGCGCCGCCAGCCAGGCCCTCGCCTCCGCGGCGAACTCGTGCTGCGCGGGCGTGAGGTCGAGGTTCATGCGCGCGCTCCGTCCGCCGTATCGGCCTTGATGCTGCGCACGTCGACCCCGCCGAGGGAGTCGCCGCCGACCTCGGCGTTGTGCGCGTGTGCGGCGTGGTGCAGGCCGAACACCGAGTCCATGCCGGCGCGCATGCCCTGCAGGTCCTCCGCCTGGTTCACGGCCTTCTTGGCGAGCGCGAGCCCGAGCCGCGGCATCCGGCCGATGCGTTCGGCGAGTTCGAGGGTGCGCTGCTCCAGCTCGGCGAGCGGCACGACGTGGTTGACCATGCCGAGCTCGTGCGCGCGCGCCGCCGGCATGCGGTCGCCCGTGTAGAGCATCTCCTTGGCGGCGCGGGGGTTGGTGACCCACGGGTGGGCGAAGAACTCCACGCCGGGGATGCCCATGGCCACGACCGGGTCCTGGAAGAAGGCGTCGTCGGCGGCGACGATGAAGTCACACGACCACGCGAGCATCAGGCCCCCGGCGATGCACGCCCCCTGCACCATCGCGATCACGGGCTTGGGGATCTCGCGCCAGCGCCGGCACATGCCGAGGTAGACCTCGGACTCGCGGGCGAAGCGGGAGTCGACGCCCTGGGCGCCCACGTGGTCCCACCAGATGACGGCGCGGCGCTCGAAGCTCTGGTCGATGTCGCGCTCGGGGGTGCCGATGTCGTGACCGGCGCAGAAGTGCTTCCCGGCCCCGCCGAGCACGATGACCTTGACGGCGTCGTCGTCCACGGCGCGGATGAAGGCGGCGTCGAGGGCGTAGGTGACCTTCGAGTTCTGCGCGTTGCGATACTGGGGGCGGTTCAGCCGGATGATCGCGGTCGAGCCGCGCACCTCGTAGGTGACCACGGCGTCCGAGTCCTCGGTCATAGCGGGTTCCTCTCTGAACTCCCGGGAGTGAAACCAAACAATCGCTTGGTTTAGTTTGATACTATACGGGAACGGTCCGCCGAAGACCACGACTCGACGAGGAGCACAGATGGACGCGACGCAGCACGACGCGGATGAGCGGTTCCGCGCCGAGATCCGCGGCTGGCTGGAGGAGAACCTCGCCGGTCGCTTCGCCGCGCTGCGCGGTCGCGGCGGTTCCGGTCGCGAGCACGAGGACTTCGAGGCGCGCCTGGAGTGGAACCGTCACCTGGCCGCCGCCGGCTGGACGTGCGTCGGCTGGCCCGTCGAGCACGGCGGTCGCGGCCTCAGCATCGCCCAGCAGGTGATCTTCCACGAGGAGTACGCCAGAGCCGACGCCCCCGCCCGCGTGAACCACCTCGGCGAGGAGCTGCTCGGCCCCACGCTGATCGCGCTCGGCACGCCCGAGCAGCAGCAGCGCTTCCTCCCGGGGATCCTCGCCGTCGAGGAGCTGTGGTGCCAGGGGTACTCCGAGCCCGGAGCGGGGTCCGACCTCGCCGCCGTCGCCACCAAGGCGCAGCGGGTCGGGGACGAGTGGTCCATCACCGGGCAGAAGGTGTGGACCTCGCTCGCACAGCAGGCCGACTGGTGCTTCGTGATCGCCCGCACCGAGCCGGGGTCGAGCAGGCACCACGGACTGTCGTACCTGCTCGTCCCCATGGATCAGCCCGGGGTGGAAGTGCGCCCCATCCTCCAGCTCACCGGCACGAGCGAGTTCAACGAGGTGTTCTTCGACGACGCCCGCACCGACGCCGATCTCGTCGTGGGCGGCGAGGGGAACGGCTTCCGCGTCGCGATGGCGACCCTCGGCTTCGAGCGCGGCGTCTCCACCCTCGCCCAGCAGATCGCGTTCCGGCGCGAGCTCGACGCCGTGATCGACACCGCCACGCGCACCGGGGCCATCGACGACGCCGTGCTCCGCGACCGCCTGGTCCGTGCGCGCATGGACCTCGAGGTCATCCGCCAGCACGCCCTGCGCACGCTCGGCGGTGAGCAGGGCGACGGCGCATCCGTGGCGAAGCTGCTGTGGTCGAACTGGCACCGCACCCTGGGCGAGCTCGCCATGGAGGCCGCGGGTCCCGAGGCCCTGCTCGTCGGTCCGGACTATGCCCTCGACGAGCTGCAGTCCCTGTACCTCTTCAGTCGCGCCGACACGATCTACGGCGGCTCCGACGAGATCCAGCGCACCGTCATCGCCGAGCGCGTGCTCGGCCTTCCCCGAGAGGCCCGCCCATGAGCTCCACCGCCCCCGCCTACGTCCCCGGTCACGGCCTGCTCGACGGGAAGCGCGTCGTCATCACGGCCGCCGCGGGAGCGGGCATCGGCCAGGCCGCCGCCGTCCGCTGCCTGGAGGAGGGTGCGGCGCAGGTCGTGCTCGGTGACACGCACGCGGGTCGACTGGCCGAGACGCAGCGCGAGCTCGGGGAGCGCTTCGGCGCCGAGCGCGTGCGCACGGCCGTGTGCGACGTCACGGTCGAGGAGCAGATCGCGACGCTCCTGGACCTCGCGGAGGACGGCGGCCCGATCGACGTCATGATCAACAACGCGGGGCTCGGCGGCTCCGTGTCGATCCTCGACATGACCGACGAGCAGTGGGACAAGGTGATCGACGTCACCCTCACCGGCACGTTCCGCAGCCTCCGCGCCGTCGGCCGCCGCATGGTCACGGCCGGCACCGCCGGCGTCATCGTCAACAACGCCTCGGTGATCGGCTGGCGCGCCCAGGTCGAGCAGGCGCACTACGCCGCCGCCAAGGCCGGGGTGATGGCGCTCACCCGGAGCGCCGCGATGGACCTCGCCGCGCACGGCATCCGCGTGAACGCGGTGTCGCCGAGCCTCGCGATGCACCCGTTCCTGGAGAAGGTCACCTCGCCCGAGCTGCTGGAGCAGCTCAAGGCGCGCGAGGCGTTCGGCCGCGCCGCGGAACCCTGGGAGGTCGCCAACGTGATGGTCTTCCTCGCGAGCGCATACTCCTCTTACATGACCGGCGAGGTCGTCGCCGTCAGCAGCCAGCACGCGTGAACCCGGAGAGAAGGAAGAACATGGCAGAGGCATACATCGTCGACGCGGTCCGCTCGCCCGTCGGCAAGCGAGGCGGCTCCCTCTCGGGCGTCCACCCGGCCGACCTGGGCGCGCACAGCCTGCGGGCGCTCGTCGAGCGGACCGGCATCGACCCCGGGGCCCTCGACGACGTCATCATCGGCGCCACCGACACCATCGGGGGCCAGGCGGGCAATGTGGGCCGCTCCGCCGTGCTGGTCGCCGGCTTCCCCGAGCACGTGCCGGGCGTGACGATCGACCGGCAGTGCGGGTCGAGCCAGCAGGCCGTGCACTTCGCCGCACAGGCCGTGATGAGCGGCACCAGTGACCTGATCATCGCGGGCGGGCTGCAGAACATGTCGCAGCTGCCGATCTCGTCCGCCATGGTCGCGGGAGAGGCGTACGGCTTCACGACCCCGTTCGCGGAGTCGCCCGGATGGCAGGCCAGGTACCCCGACCAGGAGATCTCGCAGTTCGTCGGCGCGGAGATGATCGCCGAGAAGTGGGACATCAGCCGCGAGGAGATGGAGCAGTTCGCGCTGGAGAGCCACCGTCGTGCGGCGCTGGCCCAGGACGAGGGCCGATTCGACCGGGAGATCGCGCCGCTGAACGGCCTCGACCATGACGAGGGCGTGCGCCGCGACACCTCCCTGGAGCGCATGGCCGGACTCCAGACGCTCACCCCGGGCGGACGGCTCACGGCGGCGGTGGCCTCGCAGATCAGCGACGCGTCCAGCGCCGTGCTCGTCGCGAGCGCGCAGGCGGTGAAGGACCACGGGCTCACCCCGCGCGCCCGCATCCACCACCTGTCCGTGCGCGGCGACAGCCCCGTGTTCATGCTCACCGCCCCGATCCCCGCGACCCGCTACGCCCTGGAGCGCTCCGGCATGAGCCTGGACGACATCGACCTGTTCGAGGTGAACGAGGCCTTCGCGTCGGTCGTGCTCGCCTGGATGCGCGAGACCGGGGTGCCGCACGAGAAGGTGAACGTGAACGGCGGCGGCATCGCCCTCGGCCACCCGATCGGCGCGACCGGCACCCGTCTGATGACGACGATGCTGAACGAGCTGGAGCGCACCGGCGGCCGCTACGGCCTGCAGACCATGTGCGAGGGCGGCGGTCTCGCCAACGTCACCATCATCGAACGCCTCTGATTCCGCCTGCGAGGAACCCGGCCTGTGGAAAGGGATCGTCGCCCGAGTCCGCGTGCCCTACCGTGTGGTCATGAGGGTCGGCGTGTACATCGACGGGTTCAACCTCTACTACGGATTGCGGGGGATCTGCGGGCGTGGAGCGGCCGGATGGAGGTGGCTCGACCTGCGTGCCCTCTCCCAGATCCTTCTCGACGGTCCTGGACGGGGGTGGCCAGGTGCTCACCCCGCGCGCATCGTCTACTGCACGGCACGCGTGAGCGGCGCCGCGAATGAATCCGGCCAGCGGGACCAGGACACGTACCTGCGGGCACTCGCCTCCCACGGTGCCTACGACCACCTCGCGCTGGGCACGTATGTGTCGCGACTCGCAACGGCACCGCTGGCGACGGCCGACCGTCGGAACAGGCCGGTCCTCACGCATCCTGGCTGGCCGCTCATGGTGAGAGACTCCGAAGGTGCAGACAGCCCCCGCGCGACTTTCATGGCGTCGGTCGCCCGGCGGGAGGAGAAGGGCTCCGATGTCAACGTCGCGTCTCACCTGCTCCTCGACGTGTTGCGCGGACACGTCGATGCCGCGATCGTGATCAGCAATGACAGCGACCTCGCATTCCCCGTGCGAGAGGCGCGGAAGCTCATCCCCGTGGGGACCGTCAATCCGACCCGGTCTTACCGGGCCGGTGCCTTGGCAGGGAGTCCGGCGGATGGGGTGGGCGGCCACTGGTGGCATCAGGTGACGGCGGATCAGGCCGCGGCAGCGCAATTGCCTGCCGCCGTCGGGCGCCTGGTGCGTCCGCACGGGTGGTGAGGCAGAGCTCCGTGCGGGGAGCCCGGTGCGTGCTACCCTGGAGCCATACCACTCGGTCCCTCTGGGGCCGAGTTTTCTCGTTGTGCGGGGGTCAGTCGAGGAGGCAGGCGGCGGCGGCGCGCAGGTGGATCACGGCGTCGCGGACGACACGGTCCACGAGCTCCTCGCAGCTGGGCAGGTCGTCGATGAGGCCGACCACCTGACCGGCCGCGAGCATCCCGGCGGAGGTGTCTCCGTCGACGAGCCCGGCCTTGAGCAGCATGGGGGTGTTCGCGGCGAGGGTCATCTGCCCCCAGGAGCGCCCTGTGGCCTTCTTCATCGACAGCGCGTCCTTCACGAGCTGCGGCCAGCTCAGGCCCGAGAGCTTCTTGAACTCCCACGACCGGCGCAGAGTGGGCAGCACGCGGGAGAGGCCGTTGCCGCCCTCCAGTCCCTCGACGAACTCGGTGCGCAGCAGCCGGTGCGGCATGCCGTCGGCCTTCGTGGTCACGACAGTGCCGTCCAGCCCGAAGTCCAGGTACCGTCGCTTCACCGCCTCGGGCACGGAGCTGTCGCTCGTGAGCAGGAACCGGGTGCCCATGCCGACGCCCGCCGCCCCGGAGGCGAGGGCGGCGGCGAGCCCACGGCCGTCGTGGAAGCCGCCCGCCGCGATCACCGGGATGTCGACCGCGGACACGACCGAGGGCAGCAGGATCGAGGTCGGGACGGCGCCGGTGTGACCGCCGCCCTCGCCGCCCTGCACCATCACGGCGTCCGCGCCCCACGCGGCGACCTTCTCGGCGTGGCGCACGGCGCCGATCGACGGGATCACCACGACGCCGTTGTCCTTGAGTCGCTCGATCAGCTCGCGCCGCGGCGCGAGGGCGAAGCTCGCCACCTTCACCCCGTGCCGGATGAGCAGCTCGACGCGCGCGGCGGCGTCCCCGGCGTCGGCGCGCAGGTTCACGCCGAACGGGCGGTCGGTGCGCTCCTTCACCTCGATGATCTGCCGCTCCAGCTCGTCGTGCGTCATGGTGGCCGAGGCGAGGATGCCGAGGGCGCCGGCCTGTGCGGTGGCGGTGACCAGGCGGGCGCCGGCGACCCA
Organism: Microbacterium sp. p3-SID336; assembly: GCF_025143365.1. Lineage (GTDB taxonomy): Bacteria > Actinomycetota > Actinomycetes > Actinomycetales > Microbacteriaceae > Microbacterium. The sequence goes on from NZ_JALXPE010000004.1 coordinate 28,025, forward strand.
GCCCATCCCGGTCTGCACGATCGGGTGGTCGACGCCGGTCAGACGCGTCAGCGGGGTGGAGAGCTGCGGGGGCGTGGTCATGATGCGATCACCTCTCGGTCGCGGAGTCCGCGGGGGTCGAGGCGCTCGCGCAGGAGGCGCAGCTCCTCGGCGGTGGGCTGCCGGGTCTCGGGGACCTCGGCGGGGACGTGCAGCGGGAAGCCGGTGGCGGCGACGACCTGCGCGACCGTCACGCCGGGGTGCACACTGTGAAGGGCGACCGTGCCGCCGGGGCCGGTGAGGTCGAGCACGGCGAGGTCGGTGACGATGCGCCGCACGTCGTGGAACCGGTCGGCGCCCTCCGCACGAGCGCGCGCGGGGCCGACGCCGGTGACGACGTCGACCCGTTCGACGAACACCCGCGGGCTGTGCCTGGCCACCCAGTAGCTCGTGGCGTGGTTGGCGGTGTTGGTCGCCGCGGCCCTCGCCCCGAGCAGCTGCCGGGTGGGGCGGTCGCGGTCGCCGATCGCGGAGAGGTTCTGGTCGCCGTGCCGGTCGAGCTGCGCGGCGCCCATGACCACGTGGCGCCGGCCGCGGGCGATCAGCTCGAACAGCTGTGCGTAAGGGAGCGGGGCCTCCGGCTCGCGGAACGGCTCGTCCACGGCCGGGGTGTCGGCGTAGAGGGTGGCCTCGCCGTCGCTGAGCAGCAGGGCGTGGGCATGTGTCAGCCGGGCGAGCCGGGCGCCGAGCGTGGGCACGACGCCGACGGTGCTCGCGAGGACGGCGCCCGCGCCGCGGAACAGGTCGCTGCAGGCGGCGGCGGCGACCTCGGCCCGTGTGGCGTTCACGACGCACGCTCCTTATCGTCCGCGTCGAGGAAGCGCGCCAGGAACGCGGCGAGGGCCTCGGGGGAGGAGGCGGCGTCGCTGTAGGCGCGCTGCTCGTCCTCGTCGCGGTCCCGGTGCGGAGGGTGAGCGGTGAAGCCCGCGCCCGCGGGGGCGTGCACGACGCGGTCGACCAGGGTGCGGTCGAGGAAGCGGGCGGTGGGCCCCGCGCCGTCCCAGAGACCGGCGGTGTCCACGATCTCCTCCACGCTCACGACGGTGTGGGCGGCGGCTCCGGCGAACAGGTCGTCGAAGAACAGATCCGGTCCCAGGCACACGGCGGTGCCGGACGCGTCGGCGCGGTCCAGGTGCAGCAGGGCGAGGTCGAGCGGCACGGCTGGCATCGCCACGAGCACCTCGGCGTCGGCGTACGGGGAGGTGATCGTGCGGACGGCGGGATTGCGGGTCACCGCATCCGAGCCCGCGCCCGAACGGGTGACCTCGAAGGGCAGCCGTCGCGATGCCGCCCGGAGCCCCGCGACCAGCATGCCCTCGTCGTACTCGACGCTGCGCACGGCGCCGGACTGCCGGGCGGCGGCGAAGTGCGGGTCGATCGCGATGCTGTCCAGCGACACGAACCCATGCACGATCTCGCTCGCCTGGCCGGTGGCGCAGAGGATGCCGACGTCCGGGCCGCCGAAGCTCACGATCCGCAGGTCCCTGGCGCGGGAGCGGACGACCTCACGCACGAGCGCCCAGGGCTTCCGCCGCGACCCCCAGCCGCCGATGCCGATGGTCATGCCGTCGTGGATCAGCGGCGCGACCTCGGCGACGGACGGGGCCAGGACGCTCATGTCGAGAGGTTCTCGCCGGTGGCGACGAACGCGTCGCGGTGCTCGTCTGCGACGCCGGCGAGGTTCAGCTCGAACGTGAAGCCCTGCTCGAAGCGGTAGCTGCGGTTCACGTCGATCGGGTCGATGCCGTTCAGGGCCTCCTTGGCGGCGCGGATCACGCGCGGGTCCTTCGCCGCGATGTCCTCCGCGAGGGCGAGGGCCGTGGCGTCCAGCTCGTCGCGGGGCACGACGGCCGAGACGGAGCCGAACTCCTCCAGCCGCTGCGCGGTGACGGTGCGGCTCGTGTAGTACATGGAGCGCAGCATGTGCTGTGGCACGAGCCGGGAGAGGTGGGTGGCCGCGCCGAGAGCGCCGCGGTCGACCTCGGGCACCCCGAAGGTCGCGTCGTCGGACGCCACGATCACGTCGCTGTTGCCGACGAGTCCGACCCCGCCGCCGAGGCAGAAGCCGTTGACGGCGGCGATCACGGGCACGGCGCATTCGTAGATCGCCTTGAACGCCTCGTAGCAGCCGCGGTTGGCGCCGAGGATGCCCGAGAAGCCCTCGATGCGCTGCATCTCCTTGATGTCGACCCCGGCGTTGAAGCCGCGGCCCTCGGCGCGCAGGATGACGACGCGGGTCTCGGCATCGGCCGACGCCTCCCGCATCGCGGCGGCGACGTCGAACCAGCCTGCGACGGGCAGCGCGTTGACCGGCGGGTAGTCCATGGTGACGGTGCGGACGCCGCGAGGATGGAGAGTGGATGTGATCGTCATCGATACCTGACCTAACGTTTGCTCAAGGCACCCTAACAGGTGCTTGGTTCGCTCCGGAAGACCTGCGGAGCATTTGCCCTAGCAATTGCTTGGTTGGTATGCTCGCGGCATCCGACACCCGCGTCCGCCGACGCCGCTCAAAGGAGAGAGTCGACCATGGCAGGAATCCTCGAAGGCCGCGTCGCCATCGTCACCGGGGCCGGTCGCGGCCTCGGCAGGGAGCACGCCCGCGAGCTCGCCCGGCAGGGCGCGAAGGTCGTGGTCAACGACCTCGGCACCACCCTCGACGGCAACGGCGTCTCCGTCGGCCCCGCCCAGGAGGTCGTCGACCTCATCGCGGCCGAGGGTGGCGAGGCCGTCGCGAACGGCGCCGACATCGCCGACTTCGCCCAGGCCGGCGCTCTGGTCGCACAGGCCGTGTCGACCTTCGGCCGCCTCGACATCCTCGTCAACAACGCCGGCTTCGTGCGCGACCGCATGCTCGTGAACGCCGACGAGGACGAGTGGGACGCCGTGATCCGCGTGCACCTCAAGGGTCACTTCGCGCCGCTGCGTCACGCCGCGGCGCACTGGCGGGCGGAGGCCAAGGCCGGGCGGCAGCCGGACGCGCGCGTCATCAACACCTCCTCCGGCGCCGGCCTCCAGGGGAGCATCGGGCAGGCCGCGTACTCGGCGGCGAAGGGCGGCATCGCGTCGCTCACCCTGGTCGCCGCGGCCGAACTGCAGCGGTACGGCGTCGGCGTCAACGCGATCGCCCCCTCCGCCCGCACCCGCATGACCGAGGGGCCGTTCGCGGAGGCGATGGCCGCGCCGGAGGACGGCTTCGACCGGATGGATCCCGCCAACGTGTCGCCCGTGGTGGCCTGGCTCGCCAGTGCCGACTGCGACGTGACCGGACGGGTCATCGAGGTCGAGGGCGGCCGCATCTGCCTGGAGGAGGGGTGGCGGCACGGCCCCGTCCGCGAGCTCGACCGGCGCTGGACCGCTGCGGAGGTCGGCGACGCCGTGCGCGCCCTGGCCGCCGAGGGCACCGCCCCCGAGCCGGTGTACGGCGCATGAGCGCGGGGGACTGGGCCGGGCGCGATCTGGGCGAACGCACCGTCGGCTACGACGAGCGCGACGCGATCCTCTACGCGCTGGCGGTCGGCGCGCAGGCCACCGACCTCGACCTCGTGTTCGAGGAGCGGCTGCGCGTGCTGCCGTCGTTCGGCCTCACGCTCGCGCAGTGGGCTCCCGACGTGCTGGCCGAGGCCGGGGCGTTCGACGCGCGGGCCGTGCACGGCTCGCAGACGCTCGAGGTGCATCGCCCGCTGCCCCGCTCGGGGGAGCTGCGGCTCGCCGCCCGGGTGGGCGACGTGTGGGACAAGGGCTCCGCTGCCGTGTTCGACGTGATCGTGGAGTGCGCGGAGTTCACCGCCACGTGGTCGCTGTTCGCCCCGGGCGTCGGCGGTTTCGGCGGGGAGCGGGGGCCGTCGCGTCCGGTCGCGGCCGAGCGCCCTGGCGGCGCCACCGCGTCCGTCCGCACCTTCCCCACACAGGCCGCCCTGTACCGGCTTACGGGCGACCGGCATCACATCCACATCGACCCCGCCGCCTCCGCGCGCATCGGACAGCCCGTGCCGATCCTGCAGGGGCTGTGCACCCTCGCCGCGACGACCCTCGTGCTCGCCGCGGCGCAGGGCGCACATCCGGCCGAGCTGAGCTCGCTGCAGGGGCGTTTCAGCGGGCCCGTCGTCCCCGGCGACGTGCTCGAGGTCGAGCACTGGGAGGGTGGCGCGTTCGAGCTGCGTCGCGACGGCACGCCGGTCATCTCCGATGGCAGGGCGGTGTTCGCATGAGCCGCGTGCTCGTGGTCGGCGCGACCGGGATGATCGGCAGTCATGTGGCTGCCGACCTCGCTGCACGGGGGGACGCGGTGACCGTGATGGCCCGGCGGGAACCCTCCGACCGCGACCCGGCCGCCATCGCCGGCATGCCCCGGGTGCAGGCGGACTACACCGACCAGGACGCTTCGCCTGCGTTGCTCGACGGCTTCGACGCAGTCGTCTTCGCCGCGGGCAACGACATCAGGCACGTGCCCGCCGAGCAGGAGGATGCGGCGTTCTGGGAGCGCACGCAGAGCGTCGGGGTGCCGCGCTTCGCCGCGCTCGCGAAGGCCGCAGGGGTCGGACGGTTCGTGCAGATCGGCAGCTACTACCACCAGCTGCACCCCGAGTGGACGCAGCGCATCCCGTACGTGGCGGCGCGACGGGACGCCGACGAGCGGACCCGCGCGCTCAGCGACGAGGGTTTCGCGGCGATCACGCTCAATCCACCGTCCATCGTCGGCGCCGACGAGCGGGGTGTCCGGCGCTTCGCCCGCATGGTCGCGTGGACCCGCGGTGAGCTCGACGAGCCCGCCCTGTTCGCACCCCCGGGCGGCACTAACTACCTCTCCGTGCGTTCGCTCTCGCAGGCCGTGCGGGGCGCGCTCGACGCCGGCGAGGGCGGGCGGGCCTACCTGGTGGGCGACGCGAACCTCACCTACCGCGCCTACTTCCAGCTGCTCGCGGATGCCGCGGGGAGTCCGCACACGATCGAGGAGCGCGACCGGGAGCACCCGTTCCAGCCGGACCGCTTCATCGTGCAGGGCCGCGGCGCCGTGATCGCCTATGAGCCGGACCCCGCGGAGACGGCGCTGCTCGGCTACGACCGGGACGATGTGCCGCGTGCGCTGGTCGAGATCGTCAGCGCCGTGGACGCGCTGCGCTGAGCTGCTCCCACAGGGCGGCGGCGGCCGCCAGGGTGTCGTCGAGGGTGCCGTCCGTGCGCAGCACCACATCGGCGACGGCCACGCGGTCGGCCTCCTCGCCCTGGGCCCGCAGCCGCTGCTCGGCCTCGGCGTGGTCGTGGCCGCGGTCCTCCCGCAGCCGCCGCAGCCGCACGTCCTCCGCGGCCTCGACCGTCACCACCAGGTCGTAGGTCCAGGGCAGCGGCGCGGTCCTCCTGCTCAGCAGCGGGATCTCGTGCACCACGACGCCCGGGCTCGCCACGGCCTCCGCGATGCGGGCCGCGACCTCGTCCAGGATCGCCGGGCGGAGCAGGGCGTCGTAGCGTCGTCGCAGCTCCGCGTCGGCGAAGACGCGTGCGCCCACGGCCGCCCGGTCCAGTCCGCCGTCCGGTGCCAGCACCCCGCCCCCGAGCAGTGCGTCGATGCCGGCGAGCAGCGCGGCACCGTCGGCGGTCGTGGGGTCCACCACCGCACGGGCGGCGGCGTCGCCGTCCACGATGCGCGCGCCGTGCCCGGCGAGAGCCCGTGCGACCGTGCTCTTGCCAGCGGCGATCCCGCCCGTGAGACCCACCAGGGTCGCGACGGTCATCCGTGGTGCTCGGCTCTCGGCCGCGGCCGGGTCAGGGCCGGACGAAGCGGACCTCGGTCAGGGTCTCGCCGAGGAAGGGCTCGGTGTGCGTGGCGCCGTCGAGACGGAAGCCGTTGCGCGTGTAGAAGCGGTGCGCACGCGGGTTGTCCTCGGCCACCCAGAGGTAGAGCGGCTCGTCCTTCTCGACCGCGGCGTCGAACAGCTTCTGGCCGATGCCGGTGGAGTGGTACGCGTCGAGCAGGTAGATGAAGTACAGCTCACGGAAGGCCGGGGCGTCCTTGTCGCGCGCGGGGCCGGAGCCGACGAAGCCCACGATCTCCCCGTCGACCAGAGCGGCGTTCATCTTGAAGTCGGGGCCCTGCGAGGCCCAGTGCGTCCACAGCTCGGCCATGCGGCGCGGGGACACCTTCTCCAGCGCGGCCTTGCTGATCAGGTGATCGTAGGTCTCGTGCCAGCACTGTGCGTGCACGCGACCGAGGGCTTCCGTGTCCACATCACGGACCGGGCGGACGATGACATCGGGCTGGGCTTCGGCGCTCATGCGGTGACTCTACGCGCGGCTCCGTGAAAATCGGAAATCCACCGGAGGGCCCTCGCGGAGCCCCGGCGTGGGCTAGAGGATCCGCACAACGATATTCACGGTTCGTGCGCCGATGGCTACGATCGATCCTCGTGAATGTGATCTGGCGGACCCTCCTCGTGATCCTCGGTGCGCGGCGTCGCGTGCGGCAAGGGAAGACCCTCGATCCGACGGCCGTGGGCAGCGTCACCGTCACCACGCTCCCCACGGACCTCGACATCCTGCGGCACATGAACAACGGACGCTATCTCTCCCTGTTCGACCTCGGGCGGTGGGACCACCTGATCCGCACCGGACTGTTCGACGTGATGAAGCAGCGCAGCTGGTATGCGGTCGTGTCCAGTGAGACGATCACGTTCCGCAAGTCGCTGCAGCTGTGGCAGCGCTTCGAGGTGCAGTCCCGGTTCATCGGGCACGACGACAGGGCACTGTTCCTGGAGCACCGCGCCGTGGTCGACGGCGAGGTGTACGCGCGGGCCATCGTGCGCGCCCGCGTACTGCGTCGCTCCGGCGGCACGGTCAGCAACGAGGAGCTGTTCGCCGCGGTCGGCCGCCCGGACGGCGTGCCGGAGATCGACGCGTGGGTGCACGTCTGGGCGGCCGCCTCCGCGCTCCCGCCCGTGCGCACTCCGGCCCCCAGCATCTGGAACTGACGCGCGGCGGGTATCGACGAACTCCCCGCACGTCCTCTTGCCGATATGTTGGTCGCGTGCTGGCCATCCTGACGACTGCCGGGCGCGTGCTGTTGCGGCACTGGCCCGCGCTGATGGCGTGGTATCTGGCCGGCGTCCTCGTGCACTACGTCGTCACCGAGCTCGCCGGCTTCGTCGGGGCGTCCTCGGCCACGCTGGGCTTCCTGGTGCTGCCGATCGCCATCCTCGCGCGACTCATCAGCCTCGTCGCGATGTTCCTCGTGCTGCGCGACGGCCTCCGCAACCTGCAGGAGGTCGCACCGCTTCCCGAGGCTCCCGCCGAGCGGCGACGGACGTTCCTCGCGGCCCTGCTCGCGGGCATCCTCCCGTTCTTCGCCGTCTACTGGGCGCAGGGACTGCTCGGTGAGGACGTGCGCGCCTACTCCGCCAGGGCTCTGGAGGTGCGCAACGGCATCGTCTGGACGGCGAGCGTGAACGGCGAAGGGCCGGTGAGCGCAGACGACACCATCCTGAACCTGCCGCTCAACGGGTGGACCGTCGCGATCATCGTGCTGGCCTTCGCCGGGCGGTGGGCGTGGTCGAAGTGGTCGGCGAAGCTCGCGGCCTGGCTGTCGCCGGTGGCGGTGTACTTCGAGGTCGTCTGGGTCTTCTTCTCGGTCATGCTGCTGGGTGACGTCTTCGAGGCCGTGCGCGCCTGGGTCGACAGCCGCGCGGCGGTCGCCTTCCTGGAGGACGTGCGCGAGCGGATGCTGGACGCCGTGGCGCCGCTGCGCTGGCTCTGGGAGGGCATCGGCTGGGTGCTCACGGAGGCCGGGCCCGTGCTGCTCGCCCCGCTCGCCTGGCTCACGATCGCCGGGGTCGTCTTCGGCCAGGCCATCGTCGCGGAGAAGCTGCGCGTCGAGAACCAGTTCCTGTCCCGCTTCCGTCAGCACGCGGAGGCGATCCCCAACCCGCTCGTGCGGCGGCTGCGCGACCTCGGCGACGAGCTGGGCGCGCGATTCCGGCCCATCGGCCGCGCCCTCCTGCTGATGTGGCGGGCCGGTCCCCTGCTCGTGGGGTCGTACGCCCTGCTGTACGTCATCGTGAAGGCTCTCGAGTCCTTCCTCGCGTTCGGCGTGACAAGGCTGATCGGTCCGCACGACTACGTCTTCTGGGCGATCGCGACGCCCCTCGTCTCCCTCGTGCCGCTGCTGCTCGTGGAGCCGGTGCGCATCGCCGTGATCAGCGGCGCGTACGACGCCACGCTCGGGCGCCTGCGTCGCAAGCAGCAGGAGCGGGGCGACAGCACGACCGCATCGGCGGCGGAGACCGAGATGCGCGCGGTGGCCGATGCCGCCGGGCTGCTGCCCTCTTCCGTGGACGCGGTCGCGGCCGCCATGGTCACCGCGCCGCCCCGTGACGGCGTCGGCGGTCAGAGCTCGAACGCGAACCTGAGGAACGAGCCGCCGGCGTCGTAGGGGCGGACGTCCACCCAGAAGGGCCCCTCCGCATCCTCCGGCACCACGAACGGCACGATGAGCTCGTACGGGCTGAGCTGATCCGCGAGGCATGTCTCCGGCTCGTCCGCACTCCAGGGCAGCCCGATCTCGAGTCGCACCGGTCGCCACTCCCGACTGGTGGACTGCTCCACGAGGCGCGGCGTCTCGCACGAGACGCCTTCGGCGCTGGCATCCACCGGCACGGCGACGGCGATCAGGCGGGTGTCTTCGGGCACGTCGAGGCCCGAGACGTCGTCGACCTCTCCGCCCCGCACCGGCCCCCAGACGGCGCCGACCAGCTCCGCATCGTCGCCGTCCCCGACCTCCACCGGCGTGACCGCGCGGGCGCCGAATCCGAAGTACTGGTACCACTCCTGCCAGCCGACCGCAACGGCCGTGGCAGGGGCGAGCAGCACCAGGGCGACCAGCGCGAGGCGATTGCGGCGCCACCACCCCTGGCGTGCGACGGGCGCGTCTACCGGCTCGGGTGGGGGCGTCGTCGGGGTCGAGGGTCTGAGCGGGGGAGGGATCGTCATCATCGTGCCCAGCCGTTCTCGTCGAGCAGCACCTCGGCGTCGACCGGGAGCTCCGTCAGGTCGATCGGCAGCTCGATCACGCCGTCGAGCAGGACCTCGCTGCCGCCGGCCCCTGGCACCCCCAGTCGCAGGGTCGCGCGCTCGTCCGTCACATCGTCCGGAAGCTCGAAGGCGAGGGTCCCGGCACGTGGCACCCCGGTCACGAGCGCCTGCTGGAAGAAGGTCGCGCCGCGCTCAGTCGCGCTGAAGGTGCGGTCGCCCACCGCGAGCTCGGCCAGGCGCAGCGTGCTCAGGTCCTGCGTCACCCGGGTCGCCGCCTCCACGTCCACCACGAGCCAGGTACCGTCGGCCGACCACCCCTTCGTGTCGGTGATGCGCTCGGCGAGCCGCACGTCGGTCACCGTGGCGGTGAGGTTGCGGACGGCGGCGGGCTCGCCGACCGTGGCGACCTGCGGGAACGGGGCGGTGCCGGCGTCGTCGGGCAGCGTGAGCTTCGACACGCCCCAGGCTGCAGCGAGCAGCGCCGCGGTGAGCAGCCAGATCAGCACGGTCTTCTTCACGGAGCCGCCACCTCCTCGACCGTGGCGGTGAGCGTCGCGCCGACGCGGACGTCGTCCCAGTAGTCGCCGCGGATGACGCTCTGGCCGACGTAGTGGGTCGAGTCGGGCAGCGTGAGCGCGAGCTCCTCGCCGTCGCGCACGTCATCGGGGCCGACGAGCCAGGCGAGCAGCAGGCGGGCCGGCACATCCGGCTGCAGCATCGGCGCGGCCAGTCCGTCGTCGGCGCGGGAGACCGTCGGCTTCTCGTCGAACCCCTCGATCCGGATGCCGTCGACGACAGCGGAGGTGGGGGAGATCGACGTGGAGCCGCGCGGCTTCGGGAACGTGTTCACGACGTCCACGGTCACCACGAGCAGGCGCTCACCCTTCTCCTCGTCGGGGAACAGGGCCGCCATGCCGCGGTCGTCGCGCAGCTCCACACCCACCACGGACAGCTCCAGGTCGGAGCCCGTGTAGGTGTCGCCGACCTCCAGTGCCGGGATCGGATCGACGGCCGCGGCTTCGAGTCCGCCGAAGACGGCCGTGCCCGCGAGCAGCAGCGCACCGGCGCCGGTGATCAGCCACGACGTCGGGATGAGGTCGATGCTGCGTCGCGCCCAGCCGAGCACCTTCGCGCGGGCATCCGGGGGCGACGAGCTCGCGCGGGGGCCGGTGTGCGGCGGCGCCGTCCCCTCCGGCGGTGTCGTGGTCACGGCAACAGCATAGGGGCGGTCGCGGTCTGACGGTTTCCGCAAGAACGCCGGTTCTTTCCCCGTCACAGAGCCGGAAGCGGGGCGGATGCGCCGCGGCCCGTCAGTACTGTGAGCGAAAAGCGAGGGGTGAGGACGCCCCCGGGAACCCCGTCGATGCGGACGGGTGGAGGAGGATGCAGTGGCAGTCATCGGCATCGTGCGGGAGCCTGCGGGCGAAGCACGGGTCTCGGCCACCCCGGCGACGGTCGCGTCGCTGCGGAAGCTGGGACACACGGTCAGGGTCGAGCGGGGAGCGGGCGCCGACGCGTCCTACCCCGACACCGAGTACGAGACGGCGGGGGCCGCGCTCACGGATCGCGCAGGGGCGTGGGGGAGCGAGATCGTGCTCGCCATCACCGCACCCGGCGCGGACGAGATCGCGCTGCTCGCGCCGGGGTCCACGCTGATCGCCCTGCTCTCGCCCGCGCTGCGGCCCGAGCTGCTGCAGGACCTGGCCGCTCGCGGAGTGACCGCGCTCGCGCTCGACGCCGTGCCGCGCATCTCGCGGGCGCAGTCGATGGACGTGCTCAGCTCGATGGCCAACATCGCCGGATACCGCGCCGTCGTCGAGGCCGCGCACGAGTTCGGCCGCTTCTTCACGGGTCAGGTGACCGCGGCGGGCAAGGTCCCACCGGCGACCGTGCTGGTGGCGGGTGCCGGGGTCGCGGGGCTCGCGGCCATCGGCGCCGCGTCGAGCCTCGGCGCGATCGTGCGCGCGACCGACCCGCGCCCCGAGGTCGCCGACCAGGTCACGTCCATCGGCGGCACCTACCTTCCGGTTGACGTGGAGGTCGCGGCCTCCGCCGACGGCTACGCCAAGGCCACGAGCGCCGACTACGACCGCCGTGCGGCGGAGATCTACACCGAGCAGGCGGCCCAGGTCGACATCATCATCACCACCGCGCTCATCCCCGGCAGGGCAGCCCCGCGACTCATCACGGCGTCCGACGTCGCCCTCATGAAGCCGGGCAGCGTGATCGTCGACATGGCGGCGGGGCAGGGCGGCAACGTGGAGGGATCCGTCGCGGGCGAGCGCGTCGTCACGTCGAACGGCGTCGTCATCCTCGGCTACACCGACCTGGCGTCGCGACTGGCCACGCAGGCCTCCCAGCTGTACGGCACGAACCTCGCGAACCTCGTGGCCCTGCTCACCCCGGGCAAGGACGGGGTGCTCGCGATCGACGAGGCCGACGTGGTGCAGCGCGCGGTCACCGTCGTCCGCGACGGCGAGGTGACGTGGCCGCCGCCCGCCGTGGCGGTGGCAGCCGCCCCGGCCTCCGGCCCTGCTGCTCCCGCAGCCGAGGCGCCGGCCCCGCCGAAGCACGTGTCCGCGGCGCGACGGGTGCTGCTGATCGTGGTCGGCATCGCCGCCCTCTTCGCGGTCAATGCGGTCGCGCCGCCGCCGCTGCCGCAGCACTTCACGGTGCTCGTGCTCTCCGTCGTGATCGGGTTCTCCGTGATCGGCCGGGTGCATCACGCGCTGCACACCCCGCTCATGTCGGTGACCAACGCGATCTCGGGCGTCATCGTGGTGGGGGCGATGCTGCAGATCACCTCGCCCGTGCCCCTCGTGCAGGTGCTCGCCGCGATCGCGGTGCTGCTGGCGTCCATCAACATCTTCGGCGGCTTCGCGGTCACGCGTCGCATGCTCGCCATGTTCACGAAGGGCGGCCAGAAGTGACCGTCGACGCGCTCGCCGGCGCGGCCTACATCGTCGCCGCGCTGCTGTTCATCCTCAGTCTCACCGGTCTCAGCCGGCACGAGTCCGCCCGCGCCGGTGTGATCTACGGCATCTCCGGCATGACCCTGGCGCTGCTCGCCACCGCGGGCCTGACGATCGCGGGCGCCTGGAGCACCGGCGCCTTCCTGGGCCTCGGGCTGCTCGTCGTCGCCGTGCTCCTCGGCGCCGCGATCGGGCTGTGGCGGGCCAGGGTCGTGGAGATGACGGGCATGCCGGAGCTGATCGCCCTGCTGCACAGCTTCGTGGGTCTGGCCGCCGTGCTCGTCGGGTGGAACGGCTATCTCGCTCACCCCGCGCTCGCCCCGGAGCTGGTCGGCATCCACAATGCCGAGATCTTCATCGGCATCTTCATCGGCGGCGTCACGTTCACCGGCTCCATCGTCGCGTTCCTGAAGCTCTCGGCGCGCATCTCCTCGAGGCCGCTCATGCTGCCGGGGAAGAACGCCCTGAACGTCGGCGCGGTCCTCGCGTTCGTGGCCCTCACCGTGTGGTTCGTCGCCGACCAGCAGCTGTGGCTGCTCATCGCGGTCACCGTGTTGTCCTTCGCGCTCGGCTGGCACCTCGTCGCCTCGATCGGCGGCGGCGACATGCCGGTGGTCGTCTCGATGCTGAACAGCTACTCGGGATGGGCGGCCGCCGCGGCCGGCTTCCTGCTGAACAACGACCTGCTGATCGTCACCGGGGCGCTGGTCGGCTCGTCGGGCGCGTACCTCTCCTATGTCATGTGCAAGGCCATGAACCGGTCGTTCCTGTCGGTCATCGCCGGCGGCTTCGGCATCGCGGCCCCGAGCGCCGACGACGCCGACCACGGCGAGCACCGCGAGGTCACCGCCGAGGGCGCCGCCGAGCTGCTCTCCGCCGCGCGCAGCGTGGTGATCACCCCGGGCTACGGCATGGCGGTCGCGCAGGCGCAGTACCCGGTCGCCGACCTCGTGCGCCGGCTGCGCGAGCGCGGGGTGGACGTGCGCTTCGGCATCCACCCCGTCGCCGGCCGACTGCCGGGGCACATGAACGTGCTGCTCGCCGAGGCCAAGGTGCCGTACGACATCGTGCTGAGCATGGAGGAGATCAACGACGACCTCGCGGCGACCTCCGTCGTGCTCGTGATCGGCGCGAACGACACCGTGAACCCGGCCGCCGCCGAGGACCCGGGGAGCCCCATCGCGGGCATGCCCGTGCTGCGCGTGTGGGAGGCGGAGAACGTGATCGTGTTCAAGCGCTCCATGGCCGCCGGGTACGCGGGCGTGCAGAACCCGCTGTTCTTCCGGGAGAACGCGTCGATGCTGTTCGGCGACGCGAAGCAGCGCGTGGAGGACATCATCGCGGCGCTGTGACGGCTCCACCCCCCTCCACCCCGGTCCGTCCGCGCAGGTTTCTGCGGCAGGACCGGGGTGGGCCCGTGCCAGGAGAGGACTCCGGATCTAGGGTGAGCATCATGGCAGCCCCCTCTCTCGCCGACAGCGCCGTCGAACTCGCGCGCCGGTGGGCGGTCGAAGCCGCCGCGGCCGAGGTCGATCCGTCCGCCGCGCGGCTCGCCGGCGTGCTCCGCGACGCGAACGGGCTTCCCTTCACGCTCGGCTTCGTGGACGGCGTCATGCGCCCGGAGAGCCTGACCGCGGCCGCCGCCCAGCTGCACCGGATCGCGCCGATCGTGCCCGACTTCCTGCCGTGGTACCTGCGCTCCGCCGTGCGCCTCGGCGGCGGGATGGCACCCGTCCTGCCCGCCCCCGTCGTGCCGATCGCGCGGCGGGCGCTGCGCGAGATGGTGGGGCATCTCGTGGTGGACGCGCGGCCGGCCAAGCTCGGTCCCGCGATCGCACGGCTGCGCGAATCCGGCGCTCGGCTCAACCTCAACCTGCTGGGCGAGGCGGTGCTCGGCGAGGCGGAGGCGGCGCGCCGCCTCGACGGCATCCATGAGCTGATCCGCCGTCCTGACGTGGACTACGTGTCGGTGAAGGTGTCGGCCATCGTGAGCCGCATCTCGATGTGGGGTTTCGACGAGGTCGTGGATCGCGTGGTCGAGCGCCTCCTGCCCCTGTACGTGACGGCGGCGGGCGACCGCACCTTCATCAACCTCGACATGGAGGAGTACCGCGACCTCGACCTCACGATCGCGGTGTTCACGCGGCTGCTGGAAGACCCTCGGCTCACCGGGCTGGAGGCCGGCATCGTGCTGCAGGCGTACCTCCCGGACGCGCTCCCGGCACTGCAGGAGCTCACCGCGTGGGCGCAGGACCGCGTCGCACACGGCGGCGCCCGCATCAAGGTGCGGCTCGTGAAGGGCGCGAACCTCGCGATGGAGCACGTCGAGGCGCGGCTGCACGGCTGGACCCCGGCGACCTACGACACCAAGCTCGACACGGACGCCAACTATCTGCGCTGCCTGGACTGGGCGCTCACCCCCGAGCGCACCGGCGCCGTGAAACTGGGCGTCGCCGGACACAACCTCTTCGGCATCGCCTACGCGTGGCTGCTGGCGGGCGAGCGCGGGGTGCGCGACCACGTCGAGTTCGAGATGCTGCTGGGCATGGCGCAGGGCCAGGTGCGGGCGGTCTCCCGCGAGGTCGGCCCCGTGCTGCTGTACGTGCCCGTCGTGGCCCCCGCGGAGTTCGACGTGGCGATCAGCTACCTCGTGCGGCGCCTGGAGGAGAACGCCTCCCCGGACAACTTCCTCTCCGCCGCGTTCCAGCTCCATGACGACGAGACGCTGTTCGCGCGCGAACGCGACCGCTTCCTCGACGCGCTCGACCGCTCGACCGACGCCACGCTGCGCCGCGGGCCACGGCGGACGCAGGACCGCACGGCGCCCGTGCACGAGTCGGTGCGGCCCACCCCGGTGGCCCCGGTGGACGAGACCGAGCTCACGAAGGCCGTGCTGGGCATCGCCCGCGGCTCCGACGGGGCCGACACCGGGGCCTTCCTGGAGACGGCCGTGTATGCGGCGCGCGAGCGGGGCGAGGACACCGGGGGTGCCCCGGGCTTCGCGAACACCCCCGACACGGACCCCGCGCTGCCCGCGAACCGCGACTGGGCCCGCGAGGTGCGCGCACGCCTGACGGCCGCGACCGTGGGCGAGGCCGCGCTCGCGGCCGCCCGCATCGACGAGTCCGCGGCGCTCGACCGCGTGGTGGAGGGCGTGCAGGAGGCGGCGACCGCGTGGGGCGCCCGGCCGGCGGCGGAGCGCTCCGAGGTGCTGCTGCGAGCCGCGGCGGCGCTGGAGTCGCGCCGCGCCGAGCTGATCGAGGTCGCGGCCGCGGAGACCGGCAAGGTGTTCGCGGAGGCGGACGTCGAGGTGAGCGAGGCCGTGGACTTCGCCCGGTACTACGCCGCCACCTGCCGCGAGCTCGATGCGATCTCCGGGGCGGTGTTCGTCCCGGCCAGGGTGACGGTGGTCGCGCCGCCGTGGAACTTCCCCCTCGCGATCCCCGCGGGCGGGGTGCTGGCCGCGCTCGCCGCGGGTTCCGGCGTGGTGCTCAAGCCCGCGCCGCAGGCCCGGCGCTGCGCCGCCGCAGTGGCCGAGGCGCTGTGGGAGGGCGGTGTGCCCCGCGATGTGCTGGCGCTGATCGACATCGAGGAGGACGAGCTCGGTCGCGCCCTGATCACGAATCCGGCGGTGGACCGGGTGATCCTCACCGGCTCGTGGGAGACCGCGGCGCTGTTCCGCTCCTGGCGCCCCGATCTGCCGCTGCTGGCCGAGACGAGCGGCAAGAACGCGATGATCGTCACGCCGTCGGCCGACCTGGACCTCGCCGTGGGCGACCTCGTGAAGAGCGCGTTCGGTCATGCGGGGCAGAAGTGCTCGGCGGCCTCCCTCGCGATCCTGGTGGGACCGGTCGGCCGGTCGCAGCGGTTCGCACGGCAGCTCGCCGATGCCGTCCGGTCGCTGCGCGTGGGCTGGCCCACGGATCCGCAGGCCGAGGTCGGTCCGGTGATCGAACCGCCCCGCGGCAAGCTGGCGTGGGCGCTGGGCGAGCTGGAGGGCGACGAGCGGTGGCTGATCGAGCCCGCACTCGTGGAGGGCGATGCCACCGGACGGCTGTGGCGGCCGGGGGTGCGCGTCGGCGTGCAGCCGGGGTCGCGGTTCCACACCGAGGAGTTCTTCGGCCCCGTGCTCGGCGTGATGCACGCGCCGACGCTGGCCCGGGCCGTGGAGCTTCAGAACGCGGTCGCCTACGGTCTCACGGCGGGGCTCCACACGCAGGACCCCGACGATCTCGCGCTGTGGCTCGACAGGGTCCAGGCGGGCAACCTCTACGTCAACCGCGGCACCACCGGCGCGATCGTGCAGCGGCAGCCCTTCGGCGGGTGGAAGCGGTCGTCGGTGGGTCCCGGCGCGAAGCCGGGCGGGCCGAACCATCTGATCGGCCTGGGCACCTGGCGCTCACGGCACAGCGGCGCCGCCTCCAGCACGCTGCACCTGCGCGGCCTCGACTCCCGCATCACCGCGCTGATCGAGTCGGCGCAGCCCTCGCTGGCGTACGAGGAGTTCGAGTGGCTGCGCCGCTCCGCGCTGTCGGACGCGCTGGCGTGGGACCGGGAGTTCGGACGGGTGCGCGACGTGTCGCAGCTGGAGGTGGAGCGCAACCTGTTCCGCTATCGCCCTGTACCTGTGGAGATCAGGGCGACGGAGGATGCGGCGCTGCAGGACGTGCTGCGGGTGGTGCTCGCCGGGGTGCGCGCGGGGGCGGACTTCGTGCTGTCGACCCCGGTGGGGCTGCCCGCGGAGGTGCGGCGGGCCCTGGGCGACCTGGGGGCCGTGGTGTTCCTGGAGTCGGACGACGAGTGGATGCAGCGGATGCTGCGGGCGCAGGAGGCTGCGGCGGACGGTGCGGCAGCGGGCTCGCGTCACGACCGGGTGCGGCTGGTGGGCGGCCGGGCGGCCGTGGCGCGTACGCACGCGGAGCTGGCCGCGGCTTCGGGCGGCGACCCGGACCTCGCGGTGTACGACGCGGAGGCGACGGCGGCCGCCCGCATCGAGCTGCTGCCGTTCGTGCACGAGCAGTCGATCTCGATCACCGCGCACCGCTACGGCAACCCGGACCCGTGGAGTGCCGGGGTCATCTGACCGCATGCATGCCTCGCGGCGCACCGCGGATCTCGTCCGGGTGAAGGTGTAAAAGATTCTTGACATCGCACGGTGGATCGACTTACTGTCGTGTCAAGAATCTTTTACATCACGGAGGACGTCATGGTCTACGAGGAACGCAATGTCTGGGCGGGGCTCATCGTCAGCCCGATCGTCCTGGTCGTGTACATCGTGCTCGTGCTGCAGCAGGCCGACGGCGGGCCCCTGACCGCGGTCGACTGGTTCCCGCTCATGCTCTGGTCCATCGGCGGCGGCATCGTCGCCACGATCCTCCTGAGCATCGGGTGGGGCATCGTCGCGGGCATGCGGGAGCCGGACGGCGTCGGCCGCTCCGACATCCGCGACCGCGACATCGGGCGCATGGGCGCCAGGGTCGAGCAGGCCTTCGTGGCGATCGCCGGGCTCGGCGTGATCGTGCTGTGCGGCGTCGGCGCCGACGTGTTCTGGATCGCGAACACCATGTACCTCGGGTTCGCGGTGGCGGCCCTCGTCGGCGGCATCGCCCGCGCCATCGCCTACCGCCGAGGACTGGTCTGATGGTCAAGCCCACCCTCGTCGCCAACACCATCCGCGTCCACAGGGAGCGCGCGGGGCTGACCCAGGCGGAGCTCGCCCGCACGATCGGCGTGACCAGGCAGACCCTCATCGCGATCGAGCAGCAGAGGTACTCGCCGACACTCGAGCTCGCGTTCCAGATCGCCCGCGCCTTCGGGGTCGGGCTCGACGACCTGTTCACGTATCCCACCGACACCGGAGGTGCCTCATGACCGCGACCATGGCCGCCTGGCGCCGCGAGACCTACGGCCCTGCCGAGGGCGTGACGCGCGAGCGGCTGCCGTTGCCCGAGCCGCACCACGGCGAGGTCCTGCTGCGCGTGCAGGCCACGGGGCTCAACGCGGGGGACGTGCGACTGCTGCTCGGGGACCCGCTGCTGGTGCGTCCGGCCTTCGGGCTCACCCGGCCGAAGCACCCCGTGCGGGGGATGGAGGTCGCGGGCACCGTGGTCGGCATCGGGCCGGACGTGGTCGGGGTCGAGCTCGACGAGCACGTGGTGGGCGAGCTCGTGGGCGGCGGCGGGCTCGCCGAGTACGTGCGGGTGCCCGCCGCCCGCCTGGTGCCGATCCCGCCCGGGGTCTTCGCCGAGGCCGCCGCCGTGCTGCCCGTGGCCGGCGGCACCGCGTGGCAGGCGCTCGATCGCGCCGGCGTCGGCCTGCACGGCGGCGCCCCGCGGGTCCTGGTGATCGGGGCCTCCGGCGGCGTCGGCACCTTCGCGGTGCAGCTCGCCGCCCTCCGCGGGGCCGAGGTGTGGGCGTCGTGCCGGGCGCGGAACGCCGCCCTGGTCGAGCGCCTGGGGGCCGTGCGCACGCTCGACCACCGCGAGGAGCCGCTGCGCGCGCTGCCCGCCGGCACCTTCGACGCGATCGTCGACGTCGCGGGCGGCATCCCGCTGCGGGAGTTGCAGCGCCTCGTCGTGCCGCACGGCCGGGTCGTACTGGTCACCGGTGACGGCGGGCACGTGCTGGGGCCGATCCCGCGGATGCTGCGTGCGGTCGTGCTGTCGCTCGGGTCGCGCCGGATCCTGCCGCTCGCGGCGACGCCCCGCCCGGAGATCCTGGCGAAGCTGCTCGAACTCGTCGACGACGGCCGCCTGGTCCCCGTCATCGAGCGCTCCTACGCGTTCGACGAGGCCGGAGCGGCGCTGGCGCACCTGGAGGAGGGCCACACGGTCGGCAAGCTCGTCGTCCGCGGCACCTGAGGCCGTCCGCCGCGCGAGTCGCGGATCTGGCGGCGTCCAGGCGCGGATGACACAATGGACTCCGGCGTGCCCGAGTCGCATCTTCCCCTCCGCCTCTTCCGAGCAGGGGGTCGAAGGACCGCCGGGCCCCTGGACAGCGTCCGCCGCGCCCGTTCACACGAGGAGCATCCATGTCGACGCCGGAGACCGCCGTCACCGCCGCCCCCGCGCGCACCGCGCACCGCCGCCACTACCTGATGTGCCGCCCCGAGCACTTCACGGTGAACTACTCCATCAATCCGTGGATGGAGCCGTCGCGGCCGACCGACACCGCCAACGCCGTCGCGCAGTGGCAGAAGCTGTACGACCTGTACGTCGAGCTCGGCCACGAGGTCGAGCTCATCGACCCGCTGCCCGGCTACCCCGACATGGTCTACACGGCCAACGGCGGCTTCCTGATCGACGGCCGCGCCTACGTGCCCGAGTTCCGTTTCGTGGAGCGTCAGGGCGAGGCACCGGCGTTCGCCGACTGGTTCCGCGCCGCGGGCTACGACACGGTGATGCCGAAGGAGGTCAACGAGGGCGAAGGCGACTTCCTGCTCGTCGGCGACGTGATCCTCGCCGGCACCGGCTTCCGCTCCACCGGCGACAGCCACCGGGAGGTCGGCGAGGTGTTCGGACGCGAGGTCGTCTCGCTCAACCTCACCGACCCCCGCTTCTACCACCTCGACACCGCGATCGCCGTGCTCGACCCCGTGCAGGGCGTGGAGAACGGCGGCCCGGAGCGCGCGAACATCGCGTACCTCCCCGGCGCCTTCGACGACGCCAGCCGTGCCGAGCTGGAGAAGCGGTTCCCCGACGCGATCCTGGTCTCCGACGAGGACGGCGCGGTGTTCGGCCTGAACTCCTCCAGCGACGGCTACAACGTGATCATCTCCCCGCGCGCGAAGGGCTTCGAGCAGCAGCTCCGCGAGCGCGGCTACAACCCGATCACGGTCGACCTGTCCGAGCTGCTGCTCGGCGGCGGCGGCATCAAGTGCTGCACGCTCGAACTGCGCGGTGCGCAGTGACCGCGGTCGAGTCCGGCGCCGTGCCCGGCGGGGCCGTGACCGCGTACGCGGAGCCGCACGTCGCGCACAACTACCACCCGCTGCCGATCATGATCGCGCGGGGTGAGGGCGCCTGGGTCACCGACGTCGAGGGCAAGCGCTACCTCGACCTGCTCGCGGCCTACTCCGCCGTGAACTTCGGTCACCGGCACCCCGCACTTGTGGCCGCGCTCACCGAGCAGCTCGGCCGCGTGACCCTGGTCAGCCGCGCATTCCAGAGCGACCGGCTGGAGCCGTTCGCCGCCGCACTCGCGGAGCTCTGCGGCAAGGAGCTCGTGCTGCCGATGAACACCGGCGCGGAGGCGGTCGAGACCGGCATCAAGGTCGCCCGCGCCTGGGGCTACCGCGTGAAGGGCATCCCCGAAGGCAAGGCCCGCATCGTCGTGGCCCAGGGCAACTTCCACGGCCGCACGACCACGATCGTCAGCTTCAGCGACGACGAGACCGCGCGCGACGACTTCGGGCCGTACACGCCCGGATTCGACCGCGTGCCGTTCGGTGACGCGGAGGCCATCGCCGCCGCGATCACGGAGGACACGGCGGCCGTGCTCGTCGAGCCCATCCAGGGCGAGGCCGGCGTGGTCATCCCGCCGGAGGGCTACCTGCGCCGCATCCGCGAGATCTGCGACGAGAAGAACGTGCTGTTCATCGCGGACGAGATCCAGGCGGGCCTCGGTCGGGTCGGCGAGACCTTCGCGTGCGACCGCGAGGGCGTCGTGCCGGACCTGTACCTGCTCGGCAAGGCGCTCGGCGGCGGCATCCTCCCGGTCTCGGCCGTGGTGGGGAACACCGACGTGCTGGGTGTCATCCGCCCCGGCGAGCACGGCTCCACGTTCGGCGGCAACCCGCTCGCCGCGGCCGTGGGCCTGCGCGTGGTGGAGATGCTGCAGACGGGCGAGTTCCAGGAGCGCGCCCGTGCTCTCGGCGCGCACCTGGAGGAGGCGCTGCGGCCCCTGATCGGGCACGGCGTCACGGCCGTGCGCATCGCGGGACTGTGGGCCGGCGTCGACATCGACCCCGCCATCGGCACCGGCCGCGCGATCGCCGAGAAGCTGCAGGAGCGCGGCGTGCTCGTGAAGGACACGCACGGCCAGACCATCCGCATCGCCCCGCCGCTCGTGATCCGCGCGACCGAGCTCGACTGGGCGGTCGAGCAGCTCAAGGTCGTGCTGGGGGCCTGAGCCCCCTCACACGCAGACGATCCGCAGACGCGGGCGACGGCATCACCCGTCGACCACGGCGTCCGCGGATCGTTCGCGTTCGGCGCCGGCTCAGGCGGGCGGGGAGTCCGGGTCGAGGGTCTTCAGAGTGTCCTCTTCAGCCGGGTTGTCGGCCGCCAGCTCGTCCTCGGTGGTGTCGTCGCCGCCCAGAGGCGCGTCGTGACCGGGGCCGGAGCTGCCCTGGATGGCGCCGCCGGTCGACTCACCGCGCGAGCTGTCGCCCTGGATCGCGCCGCCGGTGCCGTCGCCCTGGCCGGAGTTCTCATCCGGCACGTCGACGCCGGGAGCGCCTTCGGCCGGATCCTGCGGGTGCGGGGTGCTCATGTTCTCGTCCATGCCCCGACGGTACGTCCGGGGTCCCGCGGTGCGGAGGGCGTTGACAAACCGCCGCGGCCGTCACTCGCCGTCGTCGCGTCGGGGGAGGCGGATGGGCGTGGTCGCCGCGGTCTTCTCGGTGTAGTCGACCGGTTCGACCGGCTGCACGACGCGCAGCGGCCGGGTCTCGTCGAGCGTGAGCCGGAACCGGCTGCTCTCGTGGCGGTGCAGTCGACCGGAGGTGAACACCCAGATCGCGCCGATCGCGCACGCGAGGAAGCCCGCGGTGCCGCCGAGCATGATGGCCGCCCGCGGCCCATACGCGTCGGCGACCCAGCCGGCGATCGGCGCGCCCACCGGGGTCGAGCCCATGATGACCGCCATGTAGAGCGCCAGCACGCGGCCCCGGAGTGCCGGGTCGGTCGTGATCTGCACGTAGCCGTTCGCGGTGGTCAGCAGCGTGACGATCATGAAGCCGGTGAACGTCAGCGTGACCGCGTAGGAGAGGTAGGTGGGCATCGCGGCCGAGACGAACGCCGCGATCCCGAAGCCGCCCGCCGCGAGGATGACCACGCGCACCCTCGCCCTGTCGCGACGCGCGGCGAGCAGGGCGCCGATGAGCGAGCCGATCGCGAGGACCGAGCTGAGCACGCCGTAGCCGTCGGCGCCGGAGCCGAACTCGAGCGCCATGGTGGAGGCGAAGATCGGGAAGTTCATGCCGAACGCGCCGATCAGGAACACGGTCACGAACACGACCTTGAGGTCGCTGCGCGCCCAGACGTAGCGGAATCCCTCCGCGAGCCCGCCGCGGCTGCGGTTCTTCGGCCGAGGGGCGAGCAGGTGGGTCCGCATCAGCATCAGCGCCAGGATCATCGCGAGGAACGTCGCCGCGTTGGCGATGAACACCCATCCGGAGCCGATCGCGACGATGAGCAGGCCGCCCACGGCCGGCCCGACCATCCGTGCGAGGTTGAAGGAGGCGGAGTTGAGCGCGACCGCGTTGGAGGTGTCGGCGGCCGACACCATGTCGGACACGAACGCCTGCCGGGCGGGAGCGTCGAAGGCGTTGACGACGCCGAAGCCGAGGGCGAACGCGAACATCATCGGCAGCGTCATGAGGCCGGCGAGCAGCAGGGAACCGACGGCGATCGCGAGGGCGAGCAGCGCGCCCTGGGTGGCGAGCAGGATGCGGCGGCGGTCGAAGCGGTCGGCGACCCAGCCGGTCAGGCTCACGAGCACCAGCGGAGGGCCGAACTGCAGCGCCATGGTGACGCCCATGGCGGTGGCGTCGTTGTCGGTCAGCTCGGTCAGCACGACCCAGTCCTGCGCGGTCGCCTGCATCCAGCCGCCGACGTTGGAGACCAGGGCTCCGGCGAACCAGATGCGGTAGTTGAGGTTCGCGAAGGAGCGGAACATGGCGCTCATCGCTCGACCACCCTCCGCATCAGCTCGCTGGCCTCCCGCAGCGTCGCGAGCTCCTGTTCGGTGTAGTCGACCTCGCGGAGCATGTCGGCCAGCAGCACATCGCGGCGGCGGATGGTCTCCACCACGATCTCCGCGCCGGACGGGGTGATGTCGACCTGCACACGGCGGCGGTCGTCCTCGTCCTGCGTGCGGACGACGAAGCCCTGCTCCTCGAGGCCGTTCACGATGCTCGTCATGGACGGAGCGGTGACGCGCTCGCGCTCGGCCAGGGTCGAGATCGTGCGGCGGCCGTTCATGCGCAGGTCGGCGAGCACCGCCAGCTGCGTGTCGCTCATGGCGTCGGCGGCGCGGACGCAGCGGAGGCGGCGGGCGAGCCGGAAGGTGGCCAGGCGCAGGTCTGTGGCGGTGAGGTGGAGGGATTCATCGGACGCAGACATTACTTAGTTAGCCTATCTAATTTTTCGCCACGCGGGCAGGGGGTGCGGGCGGGACCGGGCAGAATGGAGGGGTGACCCGTCGCCTCGCTCTCGAAATCGCCGTCCAGGACCCTGCCGGAGTCCGCATCGCCGCAGAGGTGGGAGCCGCTCGCGTCGAGCTGGCGACCGCCCTCGCCCTCGGCGGCCTCACCCCGTCGCCCGCGACGCAGGAGCTCGCGCTCGCCGCCGCGGGCGCCGACGGGCCCGAGGTCCACGTGCTGATCCGGCCGCGCGCCGGCGGATTCCACTACGACGCCGACGAGCTCGCTGTCGCCGAGCGCGACGTCCGCCACGCGATCGCGGCCGGGGCGGCCGGCGTCGTCATCGGTGCTCTCGACGCGGAGGGGCGGCTCGACCGCGACGCCGTGGCGCGGCTGCGCGACGCGGCCGACGGCGCCTCGGTCACCCTGCACCGGGCGATCGACATGACCGCCGACCCTGTCGCCACCCTGCGCGCCGCCCGCGAGCTGGGGCTGCGCCGCGTGCTCACCTCGGGCGGAGCCTCCGCCGCGATCGACGGGATCGACACGCTGCGGGCGCTCGTCGCGGCCGCCGAGGGGCGGATCGAGGTCATGGCAGGCAGCGGCGTCGACGTCGCGAGCGCCCCACTGCTCGCCGCGACGGGAGTCGACGCCCTGCACTTCTCCGCCAAGCGCGCGGTGACCGAGGACGGCGGCGTGCGCATGGGCTCCGCGTCCGACGGCGTCGGCGGCTATGAGGTCACCGACCGCAGCACCGCCCTCGCGATCGCGGAGGCGCTCGCGCAGAGTGACCGCTAGGGTCTGACCGTGACGGAAACCCGCGAGTTCACGGATGCCCACGGCATCGCCATCGTCTACGACGTCCACCCCGCGGCAGGCACCCCGCGCGGAGTCGTGCAGCTGCTGCACGGGGTGGGCGAGCACGCCGGCCGCTACCCCGCGCTGATCGGCGCCCTCACCGCCGCCGGCTTCACCGTCTACGCCGACGACCACCGCGGTCACGGGCGCACCGGGATCCGGCAGCATGGCGGCCCCGAGCGGTTGGGCCGACTGGGCCCCGGTGGTCTGCGCGCCGCGAAGGACGCGCTGTGGCAGCTCACCCGGCTCATCCGCGAGGAGAACCCCGACCTCCCGCTCGTGCTGCTCGGGCACTCCTGGGGGTCCTTCCTCGCGCAGATGCTCGTGAACGAGCACGCCGACGCCTACGACGCCGTGATCCTGTCCGGCTCCGCGCTGCGCCTGCCCGGATCGCTCAACGCCGCCCCGCTCAACGCCCGCTGGGCCGCGACGGAGGGTGCGACGGGGTTCGAGTGGCTCAGCCGCGACCCGGCCGTGGGGGCGGCGTTCCACGAGGATCCACTCACCACGGACGTGCCGCTGCTGAAGCTCTTCGGTCCGGTCGAGGCCGCGCGGCTGTACGGGCGCCCGGCGAGGAACCTCGGCCGCGACCTGCCGCTGCTGCTGCTCGTGGGGCGGGACGACCCGGTGGGCGGACCCCGCAGCGTGCACAAGCTCGCCGACGAGTACCGCACGCGCTCCGGGCTCACGGATGTCACCACCCTCGTGTACCCGGACGCCCGCCACGAGATCTTCAACGAGCTGCAGCAGGACGAGGTGCGCGCCGACGTGCTCGCCTGGCTCGACGCGCGCATCCCCGCTCGCGACTGATCCCCGCCCCGCATTCCGGTCCCCCCGGGAGTGTGACGCGGGATGACGCGCGGTGAAGGCGTGTGACGAGCGGTGTCCGTGCGCCCTCCGGCCGCTCTAGATTCGGGCTCATCCGCAGGAGCGACGGGGAGGGCGCGCGGCGATGAGTTTCCGGAGCGACTGGCACGACTGGCATGCCGCGCGCGAGCGCTACGCCGGGGCGGAGTACGGGCCGTCCGCTCTCGAGTCCACGAACTGGCTCATCAGCGAGCCGGCCGCCGTCGACGGCATCCCCGGGCTGTGGGCCCTCGCCGGCGACGACGGCATCCGCGGCACCGAGCTCGGGCAGCACGGGTCGAGCGTGACGCTGCGCGGCACCCAGACGCTGCGGATCGGGCGGCGCGAGCTGCGGGTGTTCGACCGCAACGGCGCGATCGCGCTGCGCGTGTGGAACCCGGCGCGACCGCAGCGGGAGTGGTTCACCGCGATCGACGCCTACGCCCCGGATGAGCGGTGGCGGCTGCCGGCCCGGTTCGAGCCGACGCCGGGGGAGCGGATCGTGGTGACCTCGGTCGACGGCGCCTCGCGCGAGACCGAGGTCGCCGGTCGGCTGCACTTCACGCTCGCCGGAGCCGCGCACGTGCTCACCGTCACGCGGACCGCGCAGGGCGCGCTGACCGCGGTGTTCGGCGACGGCACGAACGGCCTGGAGACGTACCGCTTCCGCTTCCTCCCGGTGGACGATCCCGCAGCCGACGGCACCGCGATCCTCGACTTCAACCGCGCTTACCTGCCGCCGTGCGCGTTCTCGGACCAGTTCGTGTGCCCGCAGCCTCCGCCGGGCAACCGCTATTCGACGCCGATCAGGGCGGGCGAGCGCGTGGTCGTGCTCGGCGGCTGACCCCCGCGGCATCCCGCGCCTTAAGCTGGAACCGTGCACGGTGAATACAAGGTCCCTGGGGGCAAGCTCGTCGTCGTCGACCTCGAGGTCGAGAACGACCGGATCGCGCGCTTCCGGCTCGCCGGAGACTTCTTCCTCGAGCCCGACTCCGCGCTCGACGACATCGATGCCGCGGTCAACGGCCTGCCCGTCGAATCGGATGCCTCTGCCATCGCGGCGGCCGTCCGGGGTGCGCTCCCCGCGGGCGCGCAGCTGCTCGGCTTCACGCCGGAGGCTGTGGGGACCGCGGTGCGCCGTGCGCTCGTGACCGCTCCGGGCTGGGGCGACTTCGACTGGGAGGTCGTGCACGAGAAGGCGGTCTCGCCGCGCATGAACCTCGCGCTGGACGAGGTGCTCACCTCACGCGTGGGTGAGGGCCGGCGTCGTCCGACGCTGCGCATCTGGGAGTGGGACGAGTCGGCCGTGGTGATCGGCTCGTTCCAGTCGTACCGCAACGAGGTCGACCCGGAGGGGGCGGCCCGCCACGGCTTCGACGTGGTGCGGCGCATCTCCGGCGGCGGCGCGATGCTGATGGCCGCGGGCCAGATCATCACCTACTCGCTGTACGTGCCGGCCTCGCTCGTCGCCGGCATGACCTTCGCCGACTCCTATGCGTTCCTCGACGACTGGGTGCTGCAGGCGCTGCGATCGCTCGGCATCGACGCCGTGTACCAGCCGCTCAACGACATCGCGAGCCCGACGGGGAAGATCGGCGGCGCTGCGCAGAAGCGTCTCGCGAACGGCGGCGTGCTGCATCACGCGACGCTCTCCTACGACATCGACGGCCAGGTGCTCACCGAGGTGCTGCGCATCGGGCGCGAGAAGCTCAGCGACAAGGGCACCGCGTCGGCGGCCAAGCGTGTGGATCCGCTGCGCAGCCAGACCGGTCTGGAGCGGGCGGAGATCATCGAGCGCTTCAAGGACACGTTCCGCTCCCTCACCTCAGCGGAGGACGGCAGCATCACGCCGGAGGAGTACGAGGCGGCGGAGGCGCTGGTGGCGTCGAAGTTCGCCACCGACGCGTGGCTGCATCGGGTGCCGTGACCGGCGCCGACGACGACTCCGCGACTCGCGCTGAGGGCAGCCGAGAGGAGTCGCGGGGGTCGGTCGAGATCATCGAGGGCGACAACCTCGCCGTCGCGGCGACCCTCCCGTCCGCCTCCTTCACCCTCGTCTACCTCGACCCGCCGTTCAACACCGGCCGGGCGCGCGAACGCCAGGTCGTCACCGCACGCCGCACGTTCACAACGCAGGAGAAAACGGAGTCCCGCGCGGAGGCCATTGCGGAATCTCGCGGCACCGCCGATCCAGACACCGCAGATCTCCTGAGAACCGAACATGGGGCCGGCGAGCCCGAGGTGCGCCACGGCTTCCACGGGCATCGATACGAGCGCGTGCGCGGCATGCTCCGCACCTACGACGACAGCTTCGACGACTACGGCGCCTTCCTCATGCCGCGGCTGGAGGAGGCGTGGCGGCTGCTGGCCGACGACGGCACGCTCTACCTGCACCTGGACTACCGGGAGGCGCACTACGCCAAGGTCATGCTGGATGCGGTGTTCGGTCGCGACTGCTTCCTGAACGAGCTCATCTGGGCCTACGACTACGGCGCGAAGTCGCGGCGCCGCTGGCCCACGAAGCACGACACGATCCTGGTGTACGTGAAGAACCCCCGCACCTATGTGTTCAACTCCGACGACGTCGACCGGGAGCCGTACATGGCGCCGGGTCTGGTCACGGCGGAGAAGGCGGCCCGCGGCAAGCTGCCGACCGACGTGTGGTGGCACACCATCGTGCCCACGACGGGGCGCGAGAAGACGGGGTATCCCACGCAGAAGCCGGAGGGGATCCTGCGGCGCATCGTCACCGCGTCGAGCCGGCCGGGGGATCGGGTGCTCGACCTGTTCGCGGGCAGCGGCACGACGGGAGCGGTGGCGTCGGCGCTCGGCCGGGACGCGGTGCTGGTCGACGACAACCCCGAAGCGGTGCGTGTGATGGCCGCGCGGATTCCGCACGCCGAGGTCAGCCGCGGCTGAGACCCGGCACCGCGAACCCGCTCAGGAGTCGAAGCCCATGCCCAGGGCGTCGAGGGTCCGGAGGAAGAGGTTGCGGCGGCCCTCCTGGTGGTCGGCCCTGTCCATCGCGGCGCGCACGAGGTTGATGCCGATCGACGCGGCGGGTTCGGGCGGGAACGGGATCGGCTTCTCGCGCACCATCCGCAGCGCCGTGCGTTCCGTCTCCTCGCCCGCGAGCTTGTCGAGCATCACGTCGGCGGCGAAGCGCGCGGCGCCGACCCCGAGCCCGGTGAAGCCGGTGGCGTAGGCGACGCGGCCGCGGCGCGCGGTGCCGAAGAACGCGCAGAAGCGGCTTGACGAGTCGATCGCGCCCGCCCAGCGGTGCGTGAAGCGGAGTCCGGCGAGCTGCGGGAAGGTCGTGAAGAAGTGTGAGGCGAGGCGCCGGTGGCTCTCCATCCGGTCCTCATAGGCGGGGCGGACCTTGCCGCCGAAGTGGTAGACGGCGTCGTAGCCGCCGAACAGGATCCGGTTGTCGGCGGTCAGACGATAGTAGTGGAACTGGTTGGCGCTGTCGGCGAGGCCCTGGCGGTGCCGCCAGCCGACCGACGCGAGCTGCTCGTCGCTCAAGGGCTCCGTCATCAGCACGTAGTCGTACACGGGCACGGTCATCAGGCGATTGCGCTTCAGCAGAGAGGGGAACACGTTGGTGGCGAGAGCCACGGTGTTCGCGGCGACCCTGCCGCCGTCCGTGACGAGCGTGACCGGACCCGCGTCCGGCCCCTCGATGCGCCGTACCCGGCTGCGCTCGTGCAGCTCCACGCCGAGCTCTGCGGCGACCCTGGCCAGCTCCAGCCCGAGCTTCGCGGGATGCACGAGGGCACTGCCCTCCCGGTCCCACGCCCCGGCGAGGAACGTGGGGGAGTGCACCTCGGCCTGCACGGCCTCGCGGTCGAGGAATCCGTCCTCCTCGCGCAGCCACTCGATCTGATGCGGCTCCACGGCAACGGCGAGCTGCCCGGTGCGCTCGAACTCCGCGTCCATGCCGTAGCGGTGCACGGTGTCCGCGATGCCGTCGAGGTTCTCGCGGCCCAGCTCCTCCAGGCGGTCGATCTCCTCGGGCCAGCGGTTCACGCCGTTCTCGTGCCCGTGCGTGAGACTGGCCTCGCAGAAGCCGCCGTTCCGCCCGGACGCCGCCCAGGCGATGCGCGAGGCCTCCAGCAGCACCACTCGGCGGTCGGGGTCGCGCTCCTTGGCGCGGATCGCGGTCCACAGCCCCGTGTAGCCGCCGCCGACGATGGCGAGGTCGGCGTGCACGGTGCCGCGGAGCGGCGGATGCTCGGGCCGAGGGACGTCGTCGAGCCAGAACACGCGCAGGGCGGTGTCGCGCAGGGAGTCGTCGATGACCGACTGCGGCGGACGGCGGCGTTCGAAGACCGTGGTGCCCATGTTCACTCCGATGTGCGGGGCCGCGTCAGCGCGTGCCCCAGTTGTACAGGTCCTTGTAGAGGCCGGCGTAGAGCAGGCTCTCGGTGTGCACGACCCCCGGGATGGTCCGGATGCGGGTGGCGATGAGGTCGATCAGGTGATCGTCGTCCTCGCACACCGCTTCGACGAGGATGTCGAAAGTGCCGAGCGTGACGACCACGTAGGCCAGCTCGGTGATGGCGGTCAGCTCCTCCGCGATCGCCCGCGGATCGCCGGCGACCCGGATGCCGATCATCGACATGCGCCGGAATCCGAGCTGCAGCGGGTCGGTGACCGCGACGATCTGGATGATGCCCGCCTCGGTCATGCGCTGTACGCGCTGGCGCGCGGCCGCTTCGCTGAGCCCCACTTCGCGCGCGATCTCCGCGTAGGGTCGGCGGCCGTCCTCCTGCAGCAGCTCGACGATGCGCTTGGAGATGTCGTCGAGGGTGGGCTGCGGCGCGTGCGGGCTCATGTACTGATCGTGTCACCCGTCGGCCACGTGCGCAACTGATTCCGTTGGAAGAACACGAATCAGCCGCTGAATCGGTGGGCTCTTCGACGCCGTTCAGGCCTCGCCGAGGTAGGCGACCCCCTGGATCTCGATCAGCGCCTCGGGTTGCCAGAGACGGCTGACGCCGATGCCGGCCATCGCCGGGTACTCGCTGCCCGCCATCTCGCGCCACCGCCGACCGATCTCCTTCCCGTGGCGCTGGTAGTCGTCGACGTCGACCAGGTAGATCGTCACGTCGATGAGGTCGCTCGGCCGGCCGCCGGCATGAGCGAGCGTGGTGAGCACGTTGCCGAACGCCTGCGTGAACTGCTCGACGATGCCGCCGGGGACGATGCGCCCGTCCTGATCCAGCGCGGTCTGTCCTCCGAGGTGGAGGAAGGGGCCGGCTTTCACGCCGTGCGCGAAGCCGATCGGCAGGCAGAGCTGTGGCGGGTTGATGATCTCGGCGGACATGGACGCTCCTTCTCCAGCGATATTCTGTCTCACTATTGTGACGGTCGAGATGATTCTGTCATACTGCCCGGGTATCCCGCGCGACACGGACGGAGATCCCATGCACCTGGCGACACTCGTGGTGAGCGGCGGTGGCACGAGGGCGGCGGTGCGCCGCGGCGACGCCTGGCTGCTGCTGAATGCGACCGATGTGGGCGCACTCATCCAGAGCCCCACCTGGCGCGACCAGGTCGCCGCCGCCGATGCGGATCGTCGTCCGTTCCTGGTCGCGCAGGCGGGTGCGGTGCTCGCGACCCCGGTGCCCCGCCCGGCGAAGGTGATCTGCTGCGGCCTCAACTACCGCGACCACATCCTCGAGACCGGGCGCGAGGAGCCGGAGTATCCGACGCTGTTCGCCAAGTACGCCGACACGCTGACCGGCCCGCGCGCCGAGATCCGGATCGACGGATCGTCTCGGGTGGACTGGGAAGCCGAGCTCGCGGTCGTGGTCGGCGACGCTGTCCGGAGGGTCACGCGGGAGGAGGCCAAGGCGGCGCTCCTCGGGTACGCCGTGGCCAACGACGTGTCCTGCCGCGACTGGCAGTCGCGCACTCTGCAGTGGTTCCAGGGCAAGGCGTGGGATCGCACCACACCGGTCGGACCGGTCGTGGTCACCGCCGACGAGGTCGACCCGAGCGAAGGCCTGCGGATCGAAGCCGAGATCGGCGACGAACTGGTGCAGTCGAGCAATACGAGGGAGCTCGTCTTCGATGCCGCCGCGCTGGTGGCGTACATCTCGCAGTTCACCGCGCTCGCGCCCGGAGACATCGTGCTCACCGGGACGCCCGGCGGTGTCGGCATGGGTCGGGAGCCGCAGCGCTTCCTGCGGGACGGCGAGATCCTCCGCACCCGCATCGAGGGGATCGGGACGCTGGTCAACCGCATCCGCATCGCCTCCGCCGATTCCGAGGACTGAGGGGCTGACATGACCGACGCGACAGCCACCCCGGGGAACACCGAAGACGCCGGGCGGTTCCTCGCCGCGATCCGCTTGGCGGAGACCGAGCCGGAGATCTTCGACCGGGCGTTCCATGCGATG
This sequence comes from Microbacterium sp. p3-SID336, assembly GCF_025143365.1. Classification (GTDB taxonomy): domain Bacteria; phylum Actinomycetota; class Actinomycetes; order Actinomycetales; family Microbacteriaceae; genus Microbacterium. Next base: position 59,533 of record NZ_JALXPE010000004.1, read on the forward strand.
CCCCAGTACGTGCCGTGGCCGAAGGCCTACGGGGGCGATGCCATCGCACAGGCGGCCGCCGCGGCGCTCGCGACGGTCGAGGCGGACAGGCAGCTGCACTCGCTGCACAGCACCTTCCTCCGCCCGGTCCAGCCCGGGGAGCTGGTGCGCTACGAGGTCGAGCAGCTGCGCGACGGCCGAGGCTACTCGACGCGCCACGTGCGCGGGTACCAGGCGGGCAAGGCCGTGTTCCTGACGACGGCTTCGTTCCAGGTGCCGGAGCCCGGTCCGCGACGGCAGCCGACGATGCCCGATGTTCCGGCGCCCGAGGAGCTGCCCAGCAGCGCGGAAGCCCTCGCGCAGCTCGACGAGTCCGCGGCGACCGACTACTGGGCGCACGGTCGCAGCTTCGACGTGCGCCATGTCTCCTTGCCGCTGTACACGAGCCAGACGCGGATGCCGGCGAACAGGAACGAGCGCGACGCGGCGTCGCAGGGCGTCTGGGTTCGCGCGTTCGAGGCGCTGCCTTCCGACGCCCGCATCCAGCAGCTGGCGCTCGCCTACGTCTGCGACTACACGATCCTGGAGCCGTCGCTGCGGGCCCTGGGCCTGGACTGGTCGTCGCCGACCCTGTTCACCGCCAGCCTCGATCACAGCATGTGGTTCCACCGGCCGGCCAGAGCCGATGACTGGCTGCTGTTCGCGCAGGAGAGCGCGGGAGTCGGCAGCGGGCGTGCGCTGGGTCTCGGTCGCTTCTTCACCCGGGGCGGCGATCTCGTCGCCACGGTCATGCAAGAGGGCGTCATCCGGCAGGGATGACGCCGACGGGGATGGGCGTCGCCCGGCGCAGGAGGAAAGGAACGGGCTATGGGAATGAAGATCGCTGTCGTCGGCGGCGGACCGGGAGGACTCTACTTCTCGCTGCTGGCCAAGAGGCTCGATCCGAGCCACGAGATCACGATCTGGGAGCGCAACGCCCCCGATGACACCTTCGGATTCGGCGTGGTGTTCAGTGAGGAGACGCTCGGGGGCATTCGGAACGCGGATCCCGAGTTCTTCGCTGCGATGGAGGCCGGCATCGCCCGCTGGAAGGACCTGGACGTGCACTTCCGCGGCGAGACGCTGACGGTGGGCGGTCAGGGCTTCGCAGCGGCCAGTCGGAAGGAGCTGCTGCTGATGCTGCAGCGCCGGGCCGCAGAGCTGGGAGTGGCCATCCACTTCCGGACCACCGCGCCGGACGTGGATGAGCTGGCGCGCGATCACGACCTCGTCGTGGCGGCGGACGGCATCAACTCCGCCGTCCGTGCGCGCTACGCCGAGAGCTTCCGTCCCACGCTCGATCCTCGGCGGTCGCGGTTCATCTGGCTCGGGCTGGATCGTGCGCTCGAGGCGTTCACGTTCCACGTCAAGCACACGCCGTGGGGCATCATGCAGGTGCACGCCTATCCGTACTCCGCGACCGAGAGCACGTTCCTCGTCGAGATGCACCAGGACATCTGGCGCGCGGCCGGGCTCGACGCCTCGGATGCTGCGAGCTTCCCTCCCGGGGTGAGCGATGACGCGTCGGTCGCCCGGATCGCCGAGATCTTCGCCGAGGAGCTCGCGGGTGCCACGCTTCTCACCAACAACTCCAAGTGGGTCACGTTCCACACCGTGCGCAACGAGCGGTGGAGTCACGAGAACGTGGTGCTGATCGGTGACGCGGCGCACACGGCGCATTTCTCGATCGGCTCCGGCACCAAGCTCGCCCTCGAGGACGCGCTCGCGCTCGCCGCGAACCTGCAGGAGCGGCCCGGCGACCTGGGCGCGGCGCTCCGTGCGTACGAGGAGGAGCGTCGCCCGGTCGTCCTCTCGATCCAGCGCGCGGCCCAGGCGTCGCTCGAATGGTTCGAGAACATCGACCAGTACAAGGGCCAGGCCCCCGTCCCCTTCGCGTTCAACCTGCTGACACGATCGCGGCGCATCACGTTCGAGAACCTCCGGCTGCGCGATCCGGAGTTCGCGGAGCTGGTCCAGAGGGACTTCGCCGCGCGCCTCGGTACCGCGGATGCCCCCGCCATGTTCCAGCCGTGCCGGATCGGAGGGCTCGCGCTCGCGAACCGGATCGTGGTCTCGCCGATGGACCAGTACTCGGCGCAGGACGGGGTGGTCGGAGACCACCACCTCATCCATCTCGGCAGTCGGGCCGTGGGGGGCGCCGGGCTGGTGATGACCGAGATGATCGCCCCGTCCGCCGACGGTCGGATCAGTCCCGCCGATGCGGGGCTGTACACCGACGAGCAGCGCGATGCCTGGGCCCGGATCGTCGACTATGTGCACACGGCGACGGAGGCCAGGATCGGCGCGCAGCTCGGACACGCGGGCCGGAAGGGCTCGACCAAGCGGATGTGGGAGGGGATCGACGACCCTCTGGAGGACGGCGGGTGGGAGGTGGTCGGACCCTCGCCCCTGCCCTACGGGCCCGGTAGTCCGGTGCCGCGCGCTCTGGAGCGCGCCGACCTCGACCGCATCACGGCCGACTACGTGGCGGCTACTCGGCGCGCGGCGGAAGCCGGCTTCGACGTGCTGGAGCTTCACGCGGCCCACGGCTATCTGCTGTCCTCGTTCCTCTCCCCGCTGGCCAATCAGCGGCAGGACGAGTACGGGGGCTCGCTGGAGAACCGCCTCCGCTTTCCGCTGGAGGTCTACGACGCCGTGCGTGCGGAATGGCCGAGCGATCGTCCCCTCCTCGTGCGCCTCTCGGCGACCGACTGGGCGGAGGGCGGGATCACCGACGACGACGCGGTGGAGATCGCGGCCGCCTTCATCGCGCACGGCGCCGACGGCATCGACGTGTCGTCGGGCCAGGTGGTGAAGCAGGAGCGGCCTCAGTACGGGCGGAGCTACCAGACGCCGTTCGCCGACAAGATCCGCAACCGCGTGGCGGCCGCGGCGGGAGTTCCGGTCATCGCCGTCGGCGCCATCTCGTCCTCCGACGACGTGAACTCGTTGCTCCTCGCCGGCCGCTGCGATCTCGTGGCGATCGGTCGGGGCCACCTCTACGACCCCTACTGGACGCTGCACGCGGCTGCCGACCAGGGCTACGAGGGGCCGGCGGTCCGTTGGATCCCGCCGTACCGCGCGGGCCGACGCAAGCCTCCGACGGCTCGGACGGATGCCGTCCGCCCCCGCCTCGAGCTGCTGCTCGATCCCGTCGTCGAGGACATCCACTCGCGGTGGATCGACGGCGAGACCGTCGCGGCGGGCGTCCGCTCGGCGGAGCTCGACCTTCAGCACTGACCACGGGGCGCGCAGCGCTCCACCGACCTCGACGAGGAGACCATCATGCAGAACGCCAACGCCCTCGCCGCCGCTCTGGCGGCCGGGACCATCCGGATCATCGACCTGACCAATCCGCTGTCGTCGGAGACCCCGACGCTGCGGCTGCCCGAGCCGTTCGCCAACCTGATCGACTTCCGGCTGGAGGAGGTGAGCCGGTTCGACGAGCGCGGCCCGTTCTGGATGCATCACAACATCCACACGGGCGAGCACATCGGCACCCACCTCGATGCTCCCGTGCACTGGATCACCGGGAAGGACGGTCACGACGTCGCGAGCATCCCGCCGTCCCGCCTGGTGGGCCCGGCGGCGGTGCTCGACGTCACCGCTCAGGTCGCCGAGAACCCCGACTACCTGGTGACGGTCGACGACATCCGGGCCTGGGAGGCTCAGCACGGAGCGTTGCCCGAGAACGGCTGGCTGCTGCTGCGGACGGGATGGGACCGGTTCGCGCAGGACAGGGAGGCGTTCCTCAACATCGATGGGACCGGCTCGCACACGCCGGGGATGACGGCCGAGACGGCGAGGTGGCTGGCCGAGGAGACGGCGATCTCCGGCGTCGGCGTCGAGACGGTCGGCATCGATGCGGGTCGCGGCGCGGAGCTGGATCCGCCCTTCGCCGCGCATCACCACCTCCTGGGCAACGACAAGTACGGCATCACGTCGCTGCAGAACCTCCGTGCGCTTCCCGCGACGGGCGCCGTCATCGTGGTCGCGCCCCTGCCGATCGTCGGCGGAGGGGGAAGCCCCGCGCGGGTGTACGCGCTGGTCGACGCCTGACGGCACGGTCGAGGTCGATGAGCGACACCCTGCACTCGCTGACGAAGGCCCTGGAGGTGCTGCACCTTCTGCGTGCTCAGGGGCCGATGCGTCTGTGCGACATCGCGAGCGCCGTCGGGGTCGGCCGGTCGACGGCGCACCGGCTGCTCTCGACGCTGCGGGAGCAGCGGTTCGTCCGCCAGGAGGTCGGCGGGCGGCGCTACGAGCTCGGCACGGCGATGCTGTTCTCCTCGACCGTCTCGGCGCTGGAGCATTGCGTGACGGTGAGCCGCGAGGCGATGAACGACCTGCAGCGTTCGACGGGCGAGACCGTGCATCTGACGGTGCTGCGCGGCGGGGTCTGCCTCTGCGCCGCGAGTGTGCAGTCCGGACGCCCCGGCACCGTCCCGAGCAGGGTCGGGCAGTTGCTTCCGGCGCGACGGACGGCGGGCGGAAAGGTGCTCCTGGCCGCCCTCGACCCTGCCCGCCGGGCGGAGCTGCTGCGCCCGGACGATACGGACCCTGTGGGGGTCGACGGCGGCGCTCTGGAGGAGGAGCTGCGGCGCGTTCGCGAGCTCGGCTACGCGCGGAACCTCGGGGAGTCCGAGAGCCGCATGTACGCTCTGGCCGTGCCGATCCGGCGCCCGAGCGGAGATGTCGTCAGCAGTCTCACGGTCGCGCTGCCGCTCGACCGGGTGGGGTCGCGCCCGCGGGGCGCGGTGCTGAGCGATCGTGAGGAGGCGCTGCTCCATGGGCTGCGCGATGCGGTGGCGAGGATCGAGCCCCTGTTGGCCTACTGACCGCCCGGATGTCCCGCCATGCGGAACGCCCGCGGCCGTGCGCGGGGGCCGCCATACACTCGGGGCACCATCCGGCCGCGATGCAGCGTGACGGCGTCCGCCTTCCGCTGCGCGGCCCGTCGAAAGGACATCATCATGACCGGCATCGATCCCCTCGGGCGCCCGTTCAAGCGCATCAGCGTGCAGCGCGGGAACGAGCTGCCGCTCGCGCCTGGACAGACCGCGAAAGCGAAGCGCTACTCGGGCGTCGCGGTCGAGAACACCGCTGTCGTCGACCTCTGGTTCGGTCGAGTGCACACGGCGGTCGGCGAGCACTCCGACCCCCACCACCACGGTGAGGCCGAGACCGGCGGCTACGTGCTGCGCGGCCGTGGGTACATCCGCTTCGGGGAACGGTACTCCGAGGTCATGTACTTCGAGGAGGGCGACTTCGTGTACGTGCCTCCGTTCGTGCCGCACATCGAGGGCAACGCCAGTCGGTCGCGCGAGCTCGTGTGGCTCACCACGCGCACGCCGGACAACATCGTGGTCAACCTCACCGACCAGGATGTGGCCGACATCGAGCTCGACATCGCCGACTGAGGGGCGGTCGACGACGGCGCTGCTCCGAGGGCGTGTGCGGCATCGCGAACTGCGATATGCCGCTAGAGTACGAGGGCTGTCGGCCCGGGGGGCGTCCGCGAGTGACCAACCCGCGGAGGGCGTTCCCGGAGTGGCGGGGGCCGCGGCGTACACCCGAAGGAGTCGAACGCCGGATGAACTCGAACGTCTCGCGCACTCTCCTCGTCACCCTTCTCGGGGCCTTCGCGAGGCGGACCGAGGACTGGATGCCGGTGAAGGGCATCGTCACGCTCCTGGATGCGCTCGACGTCGACGAGTCCAGTGTCCGCACCGGGGTGTCGCGGCTGAAGAGCCGCGGGTGGCTGGTGCCCGAGAAGCGGGATGACAGGAACGGCTACCGACTCACCGAGGTCGCGAAGGCCTCCCTCGCCTCCGGCGACGAGGTGATCTGGCACGCTCGGCAGCCGGCGCTGATGGAAGACGGCTGGTGCATCGCCACCTTCTCCGTGCCGGAAGAGCTGCGCGCCAAGCGACACCGCCTGCGGGGGCGGCTGCTGGCGCTCGGCTTCGGCAATCTGGGGCAGGGGGTGTGGATCGCGCCGGCGCGGATGGCGGCAGAGGCGATCGATCTCGTCGACGAGCTGGAGCTGAGGGACAACACCACGGTGCTCGTCGGGCAGCACGTCGGCGGTCAGGAGCTCTCCCGCATGGTGCGCGAGAGCTGGGACCTCGACGCGATCGACGAGGGCTACCGGACTTTCATCGGTCGACATCACGCGGCGCTCGAGGGGCTGGAGCGCGCACATCCCGATGACGTACCTCCGCGCGACGCGTTCACCCTCTACATGCGGGCGCTCGACGACTGGCGTGTGCTTCCCATGCGCGATCCCGGCCTTCCGCCCGAGCTGCTGCCGGGCGACTGGTCCGGTCGCCGTGCGGTGCAGCTGATCGAGCAGATCGTGACGCGGCTGGAGCCGGCGGCGCTGGCCTACGTGCGTGGGGTCGTCAGCGGCGGGGACCGCAAGGCGACGGCCGTGCGTGGCTCCGGGGCAGCCGCCGCCCTGCGCTGAGAACCTCCGTCGCTCACGCCGCGCCGGTCGCTCACGGCGCTTGCGCCGCTGGGGCTGTCCCCATCACTTGCGGCGCTTGCGCCGCTGACGGTGTCCCCGTCGCTGGCGCCGCGACTCATCGCCGCATGCCGTCGCCGGCCGCATGCCATCGCCTCGCCGCACGGCTGTGGCGCATCGACGGGCCGCACGCCCGCGCCGCGACCTGCCGTCGGCGCGAAGAGCACGGCGTCGCAGGCGAGCCGTATTACAGTTTGCCGACGGTCGATGTGAATTTGATATAGTCACGGAGGCGGGTTCTGTTCTCGACGTCGATGAAGACGAGGAAAGGCGAATCATGGCAGAGCGTTCATTCGTCAACGAGGTCAAGGTCCTCCGTGAGGGGGCGGGGGCGTCGCTTCATGTCGAGGGCATTCTGGCGGTGACCAAGGCGCTGCTCGAATCCGGGGTCTCCTACGTCGGCGGCTACCAGGGCGCGCCCATCTCGCATCTGATGGACGTGCTGGGGGACGCCCGCGAGATCCTCGGCGATCTCGACGTCTACTTCGAGAACTCCGCGTCCGAGGCCACCGCCGCCGCGATGCTGGCCGCATCCGTGCACTACCCGATGCGGGGCGCCGTCACGTTCAAGTCCACCGTCGGACTGAACGTCGCCTCCGACGCGCTGGCGAATCTGTCCAGCGGCGGCGTCACCGGAGGAGCGCTCGTCATCCTCGGCGAGGACTACGGCGAGGGATCGAGCATCATGCAGGAGCGCTCGCACGCCTTCGCGATGAAGTCGCAGATGTGGCTGCTCGATCCCCGGCCGAACATCGGCGCCATCGTGGACGCCGTCAAGCACGGGTTCGCGCTGTCCGAGGCGAGCAGCACTCCGGTCATGCTCGAGCTGCGGCTGCGCTCGTGCCACCTCCAGGGGTCCTTCGTCGCCGCCGACAACCGACGGCCCACGATGACGATCCGCGACGCGGTCGAGCACCCGGAGCGCGATCTGAGCCGCATCGTGCTCCCGCCCGCGAGCTTCGCGCACGAGAAGGAGAAGGTGGAGGCGCGATGGCCCGCCGCGGTCGAGTACATCCGCGAACACCAGCTCAACGAGTTCTTCGACGGAGAAGTGGAAGACGTCGGCATCATCGTGCAGGGCGGCCTGTACAACACCCTGATTCGCGGTCTCGAACTGCTCGGCCTCTCCGACGTCTTCGGGAACGCGCGCGTCCCGCTCTACGTGATGAACGTCGCATACCCCGTCATCGAGGATGAGGCGCGGCGCTTCTGCGTGGGGAAGAAGGCGGTGCTGCTGCTGGAGGAGGGGCAGCCCGACTACATCGAGCAGAACCTGCACGCCATCCTCCGCAAGGCCGGCATCGACACGGCGCTGCACGGGAAGGATCTGCTGCCGATGGCAGGCGAGTACACGACACAGGTGGTCACGGCGGGGCTCGCGCAGTTCCTGCGGCGGTATGTGCCGGAGGTCGCTCTGGCAGAGCCTGCGCTCCTGCGGCCGGCCGATGACCCCGCGAGTCCCTTCGCCCCGCGGGTCGATGCCCGCCAGGTGCACGCGCGTCCGCCCGGGCTGTGCACGGGATGCCCGGAACGTCCGATCTTCAGCGCACTGAAACTCGCGGAGCGCGAGACGGGCCAGGCCCACCACGTGAGCATGGACATCGGCTGCCACCTCTTCGGTATCAACGAGCCGTTCAACCTCGGCGGCACCACCATGGGATACGGCCTCGGTTCCGCCGCAGCGGCCGCCCTGAATGCGGAGGGCGCGGATCGCCCGACGATCGCAGTGATGGGAGACGGCGGGTTCTGGCACAACGGCCTCACCAGCGGCGTCGGCAACGCCGTGTTCAACCAGAACGACCAGGTGCTCGTCGTCGTCGACAACTCGTACGCGGCCGCCACCGGAGGTCAGGACCTGCTCTCGTCGTACGGACAGGCCGAGGTGTCCGGCCGGTCGTCTCGTCACCCGATCGAGCGGGCTGTACGCGGCATCGGGGTGCGCTGGGCCAAGACCGTGACGCACACCTACGACGTGAGCCGGCTGAAGAAGGTCTTCCTCGAGGCGTTCACCGCGACCGAGAAGGGTCCGAAGGTCGTCGTCGCTCAGAGCGAGTGCCAGCTGAACGCCCAACGCCGGATCAAGAAGCAGGTGCAGCAGGACGTAGCCGCGGGGAAGAGGGTCGTGCGCCAGCGCTTCGGCGTGGACGCGGAGACCTGCACCGGTGATCACGCCTGCATCCGCATCTCCGGCTGTCCTTCGCTCACCCTGACCGACAATCCCGACCCCCTGCGCACCGACCCCGTCGCGACCGTGATCGACAGCTGTGTCGGATGCGGGGTGTGCGGCGCCAACGCGCATGCCGCCTCTCTGTGTCCGTCCTTCTACCGCACCGATGTTGTCATCAACCCCCACTGGGGTGACCGGGTGCTCGGTGCGGTGCGAAGCGCGTGGATCGCGGCGCTGTCGGCTCCCGTCGAACGTCGTGCGCGCGGGTACGAGGTCGCCGCATGAGCGCCCCGGTCGCAGCGGCCCGCCCGATCACCGTCGCGATCCTCGCGATGGGCGGCGAGGGAGGCGGTGTCCTCGCGGACTGGATCGTCGACGTGGGCGAGGAGGCGGGTTACACGACGCAGAGCACGTCCGTCGCCGGTGTCGCTCAGCGCACGGGCGCGACGGTCTACTACGTCGAGCTCTTCCCGAAGAGCCAGGCTCCCGCGCCGGGCAGTGCGCGGACGGAGCCGGTGCTGAGTCTGTTCCCCGCACCGGGGGACGTGGATGTCGTGATCGCCTCCGAGCTCATGGAGGCCGGACGCGCGGTGCAGCGCGGGTTCTGCACGCCCGATCGCACCACCCTCATCGTCTCGACGAATCGCGTCTACGCCATCAGCGAGAAGATCGCCCTGGGTGACGGCCGGGTGGAGTCGGCGAGCCTGCTGGATGCGGCGCGAGCGGGTGCCCGGACGCTCATCGCGGCCGATTTCAACGAGATGGCCCTTCAGGAGGGCAGCGTCATCTCCTCGTCGCTGTTCGGCGCGTTCGCGCGATCGGGCGCGCTTCCCCTCACGCGCGAGCGGTTCGAGGAGGCGCTGCGACGCTCGGGGAAGGCCGTCGATCGGTCGCTCGCAGCGTTCGCCCGCGGGTTCGAGGGGGCCGACGAGGCCGTCCAGGCCGAGCAGGCGCAGGCGGCGACGCCGCCGCCGAAGGGGCTGGGGCCGGTCCGCGTCACGATCGGCCGCCGTCCGCCGGAAGACCCGCGGAAGGCCGCAGCGGACGCGGAAGCGGCACGGCATCGTGAACTCGCCGTCACCGACCCCCGAGCCCTGGTCGGTCCGCGGCTCGCCGGTCGGATGGACGCGGTCGCGCGGTTCCCCGAGGCGGCGCGTTCGATGCTGATCCACGGCTGCGTGCGCACGGCGCTCTACCAGAACCTGGCCTACACCGACCTGTACCTCTCGCGGGTGGCCGGGGTGGCGCGCATCGACGCCGAGCGCGGGGGCGACGAGGCCGCGCTCACCGTCGAGACCGCCCGCCACGCGGCACTCTGGATGTCGTACCAGGACACGATCCAGGTCGCCCACCAGAAGCTCCGCGCGCGCCGGCTGGACGGTGTGCGGTCCGAGGCGAAGGCGACCGAGGGGCAGCTCACCCAGATCCGCGAGTTCCTCCACCCTCAACTCGACGAGATCACCGCGATGCTGCCGGCGGCACTGGGGGCGGCGCTGTCCCGCTCGCGACCGTTCGCGAAGCTCGTGGCCGCCATCACCCGCAACGGCATGATCCTGAACACGACCTCGGTGGTGGGCTACGGCGCGCTCTGGCTGCTGGCGGCGCTGAGACCCATCAGGCCCCGATCGCTGCGATTCGGACAGGAGCAGAACGCGATCGAGGCGTGGTTGGCCCTGATCGCCGAGACGGCAACCGTCGACTACGCGCTGGCGTGCGAGGTGGCACGCTGCGCCCGGGTGCTCAAGGGGTACGGGCAGACGCATGAGCATGGCTCGCAGAGCTTCGCCGTGCTGATGGACTGCGCGCGGCGACTCGTGGGCACCGCGGGGGCGGCGGAGACCCTGGCGGGGCTCTCGACGGCGGCCATGGCGGATGAGGACGGTGCCGCGCTGACGCTGGCGGTGTCGCGGCTGCCGTGACCGTCGCGAGGGGGCCGCGGCGTGCTCGGGAAGGGCTTCAGTGCAGCAGTGCGGACGGCAGGACGCGGAACCGCTGCGCGAAGTAGGCCGCGAAGCGTCCCGTATGGGGGATGCCGACCTCCGCGGCCACCGCGCTCACCGTGAGAGTGCCCGCGGCGGCGGAGTGGGCGGTGTGCCTCTGGAGCAGGTGCCACGAACGATCGAGCCGCGCGTCGCGCAGGTACTGCTGGGCGGTGCAGCCGAGGTGGGCGCGGAACGCGAGTTGGAGCTGACGCGTCCCGATCCCGACGGTGTCTCCGAGATCGGCGAGAGTCAGCGGATCGGCGAGGTGACGATGCAGGTGTCGGAGGGCAGGGGTGAGATAGGGCGGAGGGGTCGCCCAATCGACGGCGCCGCCGTCCCGGAAGCGGACGAAACTGCTGAGGCCCGTCAGCAGAGTGTCGACGAGGTCGGCCGGGTCGCCGCCCTGAACGGTGGCGAAGGAGTGCCAGGTGCGATGCAGTGCTCGCGCGGCGTTCAGGTCGAGGGGCCGTCGGTGAGAGAGGTCGAGCGTCATCTCCCGCTCGGTGCCGAAGAGGTCCCTCAGGAGTGCGACGAGGGTGCCCAGGTCGACGGCTCCGACCAGGGCACCCGCGTCCGGATCCGGGAGCATCGTGGTGTCCGATGCCGCCGACAGCACGAACGGCGTCGTGCGGGTCTCCCGGTGACCGGCGACCTCCACCGTCATCGGCCCGAGCGGCACGACCAGCACCACATGACCGGCGGCGGCGGGTGCGATCACCCGCACCGGCGTGGCGTACGCCACATACACGAGCGACAGTTCGTCGAACCGCCCGCCGTTCACCACCCCGTGCCGTCGAGCAGCGGCCACAGGCTCCCGCGTCACGACCAGGTGGTCGTACCCGATGAGGTCGCCGACGGCGTCGCGCAGGCGCGAGGGGTCCTCCGCGCGCTCGACGGGGTATGCGGACAGCGGGCGGGCCGTCATGGTCAGCGGCGCGGCGGCCGCACGCCCATCCGTTCGAGGATCGGCATGACCTCCCTGCCGAATCGCGTGACCTCGGTCGTGTAGTCGACGAACGCGAGGGTCATCCCGTCCAGGCCGGCGTCGCTCACCGCGCGGATCTGCTCCGCCACATCATCCGGGGTGCCGATCACCGGGAGCGAGCCATGGCCGGATGCGAAGCGCTCGCGCATGCTCTGCAGCATCTCCGGCGTGAACGACTGGGCATGCATCCCCTGCAGCCCCATCAGGTAGTCGACCGCTCCCCAGTCCGCGTTCTGCTCCGCGTAGTACGCGAGGTAGTCCTCCGCCTCCGCCCTGCTCTCGCGGCAGACGACGTGGCTCAGCGTCAGGACGCCGACGTTGCGGTCGTAGCGCGCACGCGCATCCTCCTTGAGCGTCCGCGCGATCTCGGCGCCGGCGGTGACATCTGGGATCACGGTGAAGGCGAGGTCGGAGAAGTGCGCCGCGAAGTCCCGCCCCTGCGGCGAGGACCCGGCGTTCAGCACGGGCACGCGGCCGCCGCGCGGCTTCGGCTCGGACTCCGCGTCCTTCAGGTGGTAGAACGCGCCGTTGTACGTGAACGTGCCCTCGGTGCTCCAGGCGCGGTTCACCACGTCCAGCCACTCGGCCGCGAAGGCGTACCGGTCGTCGTGCGCCTCCGGCATCGGCGCGCCGAGCGCCTCGTACTCGGGGAGGTTCCACCCGGCGACGACGTTCAGGCCCGCGCGACCGCCGCCGCCGAGCTGGTCGAGGGTCGCGAGCTGCTTGGCGATCACCATCGGGTGGTTGAAGGCGGTGTGGATCGTGGAGAACACGCTGATCCGTCGGGTGCTCGCGAGGAGCGCCGCCGCCCAGACGATCGGATCGAGCACGGATCCGTGGAAGTTGGTCTCGCCCTTGTAGCCGATGAAGCGGGCGATCGGGAGGAGGAAGTCGATGCCCGCCTCCTCGGCGGCCTGCGCCATCGCCAGGTTGTCCTCCCAGCTGGCGCTCCAGCGTTCGGGGATCGTGGTCACGGCGAGCCCGCCGGAGCAGTTGGCGGAGAAGAGTCCGAGCTTGAAGCCGTCGCCGTTGAGGATGTCGCGCGTCATGATTGTCCGTTCGTCGAGGGGTGATGGTTGTCGGGATGGAGGATCAGGGTCGGTCGGCCGATCATGAGGTCGTGATCGCCGACGGTCACGCGCTGGTGGAGCAGGCAGTCGAACCGGGTCGGCAGCGACGGGAACACGGGGTCGCCGAGCGCATTGCGTTCGAACGTCAGGTCGGCGAACTTGTCGCCGCCCTTCTGCGCGAACACCCGCGCCAGCGGATGGTCGAGGGGTCGAGCCAGCGGCGGGAAGATGTGCAGGGCGTACGACGTGATGGAGCGCCAGCCCACGATGGACGTCGAGCCGTGGTCGACCGCCCAGCTCAGCAGCGGGGGCTCCATCGACAGGGACGCGAACGAGTTGCAGACCAGGCCGATCGGCGCGCCGTCCGCATCGACGGCAGTCACCAGGCAGAGCCCCGCCTGCCAGTACCGCATCGCGGCCTTGAAGTCTTCGCGCACGCTTTTGTCTCCTTTCCTCGACGCTGATGATAAGGATGAGACAACATTGCACGTTCACGCGCCCGCGCGCCATCCGGAATGCGAAGTCGCATCCGTGGCCGCGGCGCCGCCGCGTCGGTCGTCTTTCCGAGCGCCCCTGGCTACCCGCTCACCATGGCGGAGTGGAAGATCGCTCCGACGCACGCCGGCGGCAGCGCCCTCGTGCGGGGCGACGTCTCACGCACGTGATGAGCGCGCTCGACGGAACGGTTCAGCGGGGGCCGAGGAGCTTGACCCTGCGGTGCTCGCGCAGCGTGAGCTGCGGGCGCTGGTCGAGCTTGGTGGCGCCGTCCAGCTCCCACCCGTGCCGGGCGTAGAAGCCGTCGGCGCGGTCGTTCCCGTCGAGCACCCAGAGGTACGAGCGCGTGTGACCCGCCGCGATCATCCGCTCCTCCGCCGCGTCCAGCAGGGCATGGCCGGCACCGGTCGACCAGGCGTCGGGGTCGGCGTAGATGCCGTACAGCTCGGCGTCGTCCAGGCCGTCGGGGTCACGGCCGGAGCCGAACGAGGCCCAGCCGACGACGCGGCCCTCGCGCTCCGCCACCAGCGTGCCGAGGCTCGTGGGCAGCGGATCCGCGAAGATGCGCCGCCAGCCCTCCGCGCGTTCGGAGATGGACAGCCCGTCCAGCACGTCCTGGTCGATGAGCCCCCGGTAGGCGGCCTGCCAGGAGCGCACGTGCACGGCGGCCACGGCATCGGCGTCGTCGGCTGTGGCGTCACGGATCACGAGCGGCGTCGTCATCCTTCCACCCTAGGAGTCCCGACTCGCTGGTCGGCGAGGGTCGATCGGTGCGACGCGATGTGGCATGCTGGCGGGCACTGGGCGGGAACACGAGAACGACACCCCAGAGGATCCTCCGCATGACACGACCCCTCGCAGGACCGCAGAGTCTGCTGCGCACGCTGAACGGCCGCGCCATCCTCGAGCAGCTCGCTCGCCGCGGCCCGCAGACCAGGGCGGAGCTCATGGCAGCGACCGGGCTCTCGCGCACCGCCGTGACCCAGGTGCTGCGGATGCTCGACGGAGCGGGCGCCGTCGCGGCCGCCGGAGTGGACCGCGACACCAGGGGACCCGCGGCCGGGAGGTTCGGTCTGCATCCGGGGCTCGGGTACGCGGCGGCGATCCACGTCGACCACCAGGGCGCTCACGTGGTGCTCGTCGATCCCAGCGGGGCCGTGCGCGCCGAGCAGCACGCGCCCTTCCCCGCCGCGGTCGACCGCGTGTCGCACCTCGCGGAGCTCGTGGCGACGTGTCGGCGTGCGGCCAGGGGCGCGCTGCACCTCGCCGTGGTCGCGGTGCCGGGGATCGTCACGGCCGACGGCGGCATCCGTGACGACCAGGGACCCGACGGCGGGGCCTTCCGCTCCGCGCTGCAGACCGCGCTCGACTGCCCCGTGCGGGTGGAGAACGACGTGAATCTCGCGGCCCTCGCCGAGCTCACCGCGGGTGCGGGTGCCGAGCTCGCGAGCTTCGCGCTGCTGCTGCTCGACGACGGCCTCGGCGCCGGCATCGTGATCGACGGCACCCTGCACCGCGGATTCTCGGGCGTCGCGGGCGAGATCATGTATCTCCCGCAGACGCCGCTGCCCATCGGCGCGCCCGTGGTCGGCGAGGACGTGGTGCATGACCTCGCGCTCGGCCTCGGTCTCGACGTCGAGGCGCCCCTGCTCGCGCACCTGGAGGCCGCGCGATCGGGGGACGCCGCGGCGCAGGAGCTCGTCGGGGAGATCGGCCGGCGCCTCGTGGTGGCGGCGGGCAGCGTGGCGCTCGTGCTCGATCCCGAGGCGTTCATCCTCGGCGGGGAGGCCGCCCATCCCGCGCTGGTGGAGGCGGTCGAGCGTGTCGCCGACGAGTACGCCGCCCAGCTGCCGCTGCGGTTCGTGGTATCGGGGTTCGGCCCGGAGGCGCCCCTCGTCGGCGCCGTGGGGGAAGCGGCGACCGCCCTGCGCGCGACCCTGTTCACACGCATCCTCACCCCGTCGGCCGCGTCCGCCAGGACCGGTCGCTGACCGCACCGGACAGGATCAGTCATGACCGCACCCTCCGCTCTCGCCGATCGCCTCGGCCTCCCGTCCGGTGCACGGGCGATCATCCTGAACGCCGACGACTTCGGCATGTGCCACGCGGCGAACACCGCGATCACCGGTCTCCTGGAACGAGGATCCATCGACGCGGCCACCGTGATGGTGCCCTGTGCCTGGTCGCCGGAGGCGCTCGCCTTCGCGGCTGCGCGGCGTGACCTCGACGTGGGTGTGCACCTCGTGCTCACGAGCGAGTGGCGGCGCTACCGGTGGCGGCCCCTCACCGGCACCGCCACCACCCTGGTCGACGACGCCGGGTTCTTCCCCGCCGAGGTCGCGGCGGTCGAGCAGCACGCCTCGGAGGAGGACGTGGCGGCGGAGATCGCCGCGCAGCTCCAGGCGGCCCTCGACGCGGGGGTGGACGTGACGCACCTCGACAACCACATGGGCTCCGTGTACGGACTCCTCACCGGCCGCGACTTCCTGCGGCCGGTCTTCGAGCTCGCCGCCAGGTACGCCCTGCCCTTCCGGCTGCCGCGCCACCTGGAGGGCGCGGAGGCGGACCCGGTGCTGCAGGCGAAGCTGGCGGAGGCCGCGGCCGTGGCCGACGCGTTCGGCGTCGAGATCATCGACCGGCTGTGGACGCATCCGTTCGAGCTGCGCGGCGAAGGAACGGCCGACGAGGAGACGTACGAGCAGGTGCGCGACGGCTTCCTCGCGGTGCTGCGCGCCGTGCCCACAGGGGTCACCGAGATCTATCTGCACCCGATGACGGACGGCGAGGAGCTGCGGTCGGCGGTCGACTTCGGCGCCGCGAAGCGCGGATACGAGCTGCGCCTGCTCGACGACCCCGTGGTGCGGCAGGCGATCGCGGACGAGGGACTCCTGCGCGTGGGCTGGCGCGACCTCCGCGAGCTGCAGCGCGGAGCGACGCGGTGACCGCGCTCAGCCAGCGACTGCGTGACCGCCGCCTCGACGCGGCCCCGACCCGCGCCCAGTCGATCGCGTTCGGAGCCTCCGGGTTCCCGACGCAGCTGATGGCGCAGACCTTCTCTGCTTTCGTCGTCTACTTCTACGTGTCGGAGCTGGCGGTGCCGGCCGCCTGGGTCGCGGTCGCCATGATCGCGCACGGCATCCTCAACGCCGCACTGAACCCGGTGGTCGGGGCGCTGTCGGATCGGCTGCGCACGCCCTGGGGCCGTCGCATCCCCTGGATCGGGCTCGGCATCGTGCCGCTGGTGGTCGCGTTCGCCCTCGTCTGGATGCCGCCGTCGCTGCCGCCGGGCGGCCTGATCGCCTGGTTCCTCGTGGTGGTCGCCGTATACGACATCGCCTTCGTGGTGGTCGTGCTCAACATCTCCGCGCTGTTCCCCGAGATCTTCCGCACGACCGAGGAGCGCGCCAGGGGCAATGTGCCGCGGCAGATCTTCGCCATCCTCGGCATGGTCCTCGGGACGGCCGGGGCGCCGGCGCTGTACGACGCGATCGGCTGGCCCGGCATGGCACTCGTGCTGTCCGCCGTGTGCCTGGTGCTGCTGACGTGGTCGTTCTTCGGCGGCATGATCGAGCGCCGGGTGCCGGAGGCGGCGTCCGAGGCGATGCGGTGGCGCGATCAGCTCGCGTACACGTTCCGGAACAGGGCGTTCGTGCCCTATGTGCTCGGCTCGCTGTGCGTGCAGACGTCGATCGCCGTGATCCTCGCCTCCGTGCCGTTCTACGTGCGGTACTCGCTCGGGGCGGCGGAGGGGGAGGGCAGCCTGCTGCTCGGGGCGATCTTCCTCACCGCCATCCCGTCGATCGTGCTGTGGAGCGCGGTGGTGCGCCGCACCTCGCCGCGGACGGCGCTGCTGTGGAGCGTCGCCGTGTTCGGGATCGCGGTGCTCGGCTACCTTCTTCCGACCTCGGTGCTGGGGGCCGCTCTCGTCGGGGTCGCCGTCGGCGTCGGCGTGGGCGGGCTGCTGCAGCTGCTCGAGGTGGTGCTCGCGCAGATCATCGACGAGGACGCGGTGCGCACGGGCCACCGGCGCGAGGGGGCGTACTTCGGCGTCAACGGCTTCGTGGTACGCGGCTCGGTGGTGCTGCAGGCCGTCGTGGCGGCGGCCGTGCTCACCGCGACCGGGTTCGATGCCACGCTCGGCGACGCGCAGCCGGAGGCGGTGGACGGCGGCATCCGCCTGATGCTGGCCGTGATCCCGCTCGGCTTCACGGCGCTCGCGTGGCTGTGCTTCTGGCTCTACCCCATCCGCGCGCGCGACCTCTGAGTCGCGAGGCAAGTCGCGTGGCACCGGCTTCCGCGGATCAGGCGGTGGCGGCGCGCCGAGCCTCCCAGCCCGTGCGGACCATCTCGTCGACCGTGTAGCGCATGGTCCAGTCGAGGTCGCGCGCGGCGAGCTCGCCCGTGGCCACGATGCGGTCGGGGTCTCCGGGGCGACGGGCGCTGACCTCCGGGGTGAAGTCGATGCCGGTGACCCTGGCGACCGCATCCATGATCTGCTTCACGCTGAGGCCGTCGCCGGAGCCGAGGTTGTAGGCCGGTTCGATGGGCTCGCCCGCGGCGAGGCGCTGGGCCGCGGCGACGTGGGCGGCGGCGATGTCCCCGACATGCACGTAGTCGCGGACGTTGGTGCCGTCTTCGGTGTCGTAGTCGTCGCCGAAGATCTTCGGGGTACGGCCCTCCAGCAGCGCCTCGAACACGATCGGGAAGAGGTTGTGCGGGCTGACGTCGTACACCGCGGGGTCGGCCGAGCCCACGACGTTGAAGTACCGCAGCGAGGTGTGCCGCAGCGGCCGCTCCGTGTCGGCGGTCGCGATGGCCTGGTCTCGCAGCAGCCACTCGCCGATCAGCTTGGACTCTCCGTACGGGCTGGCGGGCCTCTTGGCGGTGTCCTCGACCACGAGCGGGACGTCCGGAGTGCCGAACACGGCGGCGGAGGAGGAGAACACGATGTTCGAGACGCCGGCCGCCTCCATGGCCTCCAGGATGACGCGGGTGCCCTCGACGTTCTGCGCGTAGGTGTGCAGCGGGCGCTGCACCGACACCCCGGCGTACTTGTACCCCGCGACGTGGATGACGCCCTCGGCGCGGTGGTCGCGGAGCGCCTTCTCCACGAGCTCCCTGTCGAGGATGCTGCCCTGCACGAACGGCACACCCTCGGGCACGAACGACGCGACACCGCTGGAGAGGTCGTCGAGCACGACCGGGGTGAGGCCCGCCGAGGCGAGCGCGCGCACCACGTGGGCACCGATGTAGCCGGCACCGCCGGTGACGATCCAGGACATGCGTTCCTCCCTTGCCGCGGCCGTGACGGCGCGCGCACCCATTGTGTCAGGCGTCCCTGTGCGGACCGGCGGAGGGCACGACGGGGAACACGTGCGGTGCGGCGAACCCGGAATCCGCGAACCGCGCGCGGACGGCCGCGGACACGGCGTCGACCATGGCCTCCTCGACCAGGGCGATGGCGGCACCGCCGAACCCGCCCCCCGTCATGCGCGCGCCGAGGGCTCCGGCGGCCAGGGCCGCGTCGACGGCGGCATCGAGTTCCGGCGTGGAGATCTCGAAGTCGTCACGCATCGAGGCGTGGGAGGCGACGAGCAGCGCCCCGATGCCCCTGGCGCCGTCGGTCCGCAGCGCCGCGACGGTGTCCTGCACCCGCTGGTTCTCGGTGACGACGTGCCGCACGCGGCGGAACGTGAGCTCGTCCATCAGTCCCTGCGCCCTCGGGAGGTCGGCCACGGACACGTCGCGCAGCGCGGAGACCCCCAGGGTCGCGGCGCCGCGCTCGCACGAGGCCCGGCGCTCGCGGTAGCCGCCGGTGGCATGCGCGTGGGTGACGCCGGTGTCCATCACGAGGATCGACAGCCCGGCGTCGGCCATGCCCAACGGCACCACCTCGGCGTCGAGTGAGCGGCAGTCGAGGAAGAGGGCGGCATCCGCCTCGCCCAGCATCGACGCCATCTGGTCCATGATCCCGGTCGGTGCGCCGACGGCCTCGTTCTCGGCCGTGCGTCCGACGCGGGCGAGCGCGACGCTGTCGAGTCCGGCGCCCCACAGCTCGTTCAACGCGGTCGCCGTCGCGCCCTCGATCGCGGCCGAGGAGGACAGCCCGGCACCCACCGGAACCTCCGACGCGATCGCGATGTCCAGTCCCACCGACACGGCAGCAGTCGATGCCCGTCTGAGCGCCCAGGCCACGCCGAGCGGGTATGCCGCCCACTCGGGTACCGCGGGGGTCGCGCCCTCTGCGGTCGGGAACAGGTCGTCGAGCTCGTCCAGCCCCACCTCCACCGGCTCCGCGGCGAAGGTCGAGGCGACGCGGAGGCGGCGGTCGGCGCGACGGCCGACCGCGGCGACCGTGCGCTGCGGGATCGCGAAGGGCAGCACGAAGCCGTCGTTGTAGTCGGTGTGCTCGCCGATCAGGTTCGCGCGGCCCGGGGCCGACCACACCCCGTCCGGCGTGCGCCCGGTGAGCGCGCGGAACAGGTCGACGGCGGCGTCGGTGACGGCGGTCATACAGCGGATCCCTCGGACGCGGTGGTGAAGGCGATGGCGGCGCGGAGGCGCTCGGCCCCCTGTTCCGGCGTCACCTCGGCGGCCCAGGCCCACATCGCGGACTCCGAGCCGGCGAGGAACTTCAGCCGATCGGCCGCGCGACGCGGACTCGTCAGCTGCAGGTGCAGCCGCACGCTCTCACGGCCGACGTGGACAGGGGCCTGGTGCCAGGCGGCGATGTACGGCGTCGGACGGGCGGCGGTGGTGGCGTCCGCGGCGGGGGCGGCGCCTGGGGTGTGCGCCGGGTCGGTGCCCTGGGTGCGTGCGGCGGCGTCGGTGCGCGCGGGGTCGTAGAGCGCGTCCACGCCGCGCAGCAGCCGCAGGTAGAGGGGGGCGAGCTCGTCGCGCTCGGCGGCGGAGGTCGCGGCGAGGTCGGGCACCTGGCGGTGCGGCATCAGGTGCACCTCGAGCGGCCAGCGCGCGGCGAACGGCACGTACGCGGTCCAGTGCTCGCCGCGCAGCACCACCCGCTCCGACCCCTGCTCCGACTCGAGGATGCGCGCGAACAGGTCCGGTGCGGTGCGGTCGACCTGCTCGAGCGTCCTGGCCGTGCGGGGCGTGACGTAGGGGTAGGCGTAGATCTGCCCGTGCGGGTGCGGCAGGGTGACCCCGATCTCCTCGCCGCGGTTCTCGAAGGGGAAGACCTGCTGGATCCCCGGCAGCGCGGACAGCGCGGCCGTGCGGTCGGCCCACGCCTCGATGACGGTGCGGGCACGCGTGACGGTCTGCGTGCCGAACGAGCCGGAGTGGTCGGGGCTGAAGCACACGACCTCGCATCGACCGATCGCCGCGCGGGTACGGCCGAGGCCCGGTGCCGCGAGGTCGTCGAGGCCGCGCGGGGCGTTGCGGGCGGCGGGTGCGGCGCCCACGGCCTCGGCGAGGGCGGGGCCGAACGCGGGGGAGCGGTTCTCGAACACGGCGACGTCGTAGCGCGAGGGGACTTCGGACGGGTTGCCCGGCGTCTGCGGGGCGAGCGGGTCCGCGTCGGCGCTCGGCATCATGACGCGGTTCTGCCGGTTGGCCGCCACCGTGATCCAGTCGCCCGTGAGCACGTCGAGCCGCATGGTCGCGGTGTCGGGGCGGGTCGGGAGCGTCCGCGCGTCGATGGCACGCTCCGGACCCAGGGTCGTGTCCGGGTCGTCGTAGTAGAAGAGGTCGCGGCCGTCGGCGAGGGCGGTCGCGCGGCGGACGACGCCCGCTCCGAGCACCTCCGCTCGCATCTCCTCCGAATCGTGCGTGTTCACGTCAACATGGTAGGCCCGCTGCCGTGATAACGTCAACATGGCGGAGTTGTGAACCGGCAGGAGGGTCGCCGATGGCCGAGAGAGCGTCTGCAGGACGGGGCCGGGTGTCGATGGCCGAGGTCGCTGCGCGCGCGGGCGTCTCTGGCCAGACCGTGTCGCGTGTCGTGAACGGCAGTCCGCGAGTGGATCCCGCCACGCGGGCCCGGGTGGAGAGCGCGATGGCGGAGCTCGGCTACCGCCCCCACCGGGCCGCCCGCGCACTGCGCACGGGGCGCTCGCGCACCATCGGCCTCGTCGTCACGACGCTGGCCACGGTCGGCAACTCCCGCATGCTGCAGGCCACTGCTGAGGCCGCGGCCGAGCGCGGCTACGCCCTCACCGTGGTCACGGCTGCCGACGGCATCGCCGCGGCCTTCACACAGCTCGGCGAGCAGGGCGTCGACGGCGCCGTGGTGCTCAACGAGGCCTCCGCGCTGGTGCCGGCCGCCCAGCGACCAGACGGCCTGCACCTCGTGATCGTCGACGCGGACTCCGAGGGCGACCTGCCGACCGTGCACAGCGACCACGCGGGCGGTGCCGCCGCGGCCACGGCGCATCTGCTCGACCGCGGACACCGCACCGTGCACCACCTGGCCGGCCCGGCGGACTCCTTCGCCGCCGCCGAGCGTGAGCGCGGATGGCGGGAGACCCTCGTGACCGCCGGGATCCGCCCGCCCGAGCCCGTGCGCGGAGACTGGACCTCCGGCTCGGGTCATGCCGCGGGGGGTGGGCTGTCCGCCGCGACCGCGGTGTTCTGCGCCAACGACCAGATGGCGCTCGGGCTCGTGCGTGCGCTCGCGGCCACGGGGCGCCGTGTCCCCGCGGACGTCAGCGTCGTCGGCTTCGACGATGTGCCGGAGGCCGCGGACTACCTGCCGCCGCTCACCACCATCCGGCAGGACTTCACGCAGCTCGGGCAGCGGGCGGTGTCGGCTCTGGTCGCGTCGATCGAAGGGGCAACGGTCGCCGCGCCGTCCTCCGCCGTCGTGCCGACCGCGCTCGTGCTCCGGGAGAGCACGGCGCCCCCGCCCGCCCCGGCCTGATCCCGACGACGAACTCGCCGCGATTCAGGCGCCGAGCGCCGCCGACACCACCGCTCGCGCCTCCTCCTGGACCTCCGCGAGGTGCTCCGGGCCGCGCAGGCTCTCGGCGTACAGCTTGTACACGTCCTCCGTGCCCGACGGACGGGCGGCGAACCACGCGTGCTCCGTCTGCACCTTGAGGCCGCCGATCGCCGCGCCGTTGCCCGGCGCCTGCGACAGCTTGGCCGTGATGTCCTCGCCCGCGAGGGTCGTCGCGGTCACCGCCTCCGGCGTGAGCTTGCCGAGCGCGGCCTTCTGCTCCGGCGTGGCCGGCGCGTCGACGCGCTGATAGGCGGAGGCGCCGAACGCCTGCTCCAGTTCGGCGTAGCGCTCGGACGGGGTCTTGCCGGTGACGGCGATGATCTCCGCCGCCAGCAGGCACAGCAGGATCCCGTCCTTGTCGGTCGACCACACCGAGCCGTCCCTGCGCAGGAACGAGGCACCGGCGGACTCCTCGCCGCCGAAGGCGACCGAGCCGTCCAGCAGCCCGGGCACGAACCACTTGAAGCCGACCGGAACCTCCAGCAGGCGACGGCCCAGCGACTCGGCGACGCGGTCGATGATCATCGACGACACCAGCGTCTTGCCCACCGCGGCGTCGCGCGGCCACTGCTCGCGGTGCGAGAACAGGTAGTCGATCGCCACCGCCAGGTAGTGGTTGGGGTTCATCAGCCCGGCATCCGGGGTCACGATGCCGTGCCGGTCGGCGTCGGCGTCGTTCCCCGTGAGCACGTCGTAGTCGCCCTTCTTCGCGACGAGGGAGGCCATGGCGGACGGCGACGACGGATCCATGCGGATCTTCTCGTCCCAGTCCAGTGTCATGAACCGCCACGTGGGGTCCACCTCGGGGTTCACGACCGTGAGGTCGAGGTCGTGCATCTCGGCGATCAGCGTCCAGTACTCCACCGATGCGCCGCCCAGCGGGTCCGCTCCGATCCGCACGCCCGCCCGGCGGATGGCGTCCAGGTCGATGATGGACGGCAGATCCCGCACATAGGCGTCGCGGAAGTCATAGCCGGTGATGGCATCCCAGTCCACGTCGGCGAACCGCTCGCGCCTCACGTCGCTCAGTCCGCCCGCGATCAGCTGGTTGGCGCGGTCGGCGATCCATCCCGTCGCATCCGTGTCGGCGGGGCCGCCGTGCGGCGGGTTGTACTTGAAGCCGCCGTCGCGCGGCGGGTTGTGCGACGGCGTCACGACGATGCCGTCCGCCCGGCCGGGGTCGTCGGCGGCAAGGCCGCGGTTGTGGGTGAGGATGGCGTGGCTCAGCGCAGGTGTGGGCACCCACGAGTCGCGGGCGTCGACGCGCACGTCCACGCCGTTCGCCAGCAGCACCTCGATCGCGCTCCGCTCGGCGGGAAGCGACAGCGCATGCGTGTCCCGCCCCAGGAACAGCGGGCCGGTGATGCCCTGCGCCGCCCGGTAGTCCACGATGGCCTGCGTCGTCGCGAGGATGTGGTGCTCGTTGAAGCTGTTCGTGAGCGAGGAGCCACGGTGCCCGCTGGTGCCGAACACGACCCTCTCGGCTGCCACGTCGGGATTCGGCACCCGGTCGTAGTAGGCGGCGATCAGCTCGTCGACGTCGATCAGGTCACTTTCCTCCGCGGGGAGGCCGGCACGACTGCTCATCCTCTCAGTCTGCCCCGAGAGACGGATACGCGCATCCGCTTGACATGCGGGAATGCCATGAGTCAGCGAAGGCTAGGCTGAACGCCGTGACCGCACGCCGCACCTACAGCTACCTCGGACCAGCCGGAACCTTCACCGAGGCGGCGCTCGATCAGGTGGCGGAGGCCAGGGGCCAGACCTGGCGGCCCGTTCACAACGTCGGCGAGGCGCTGGCCGACGTGCTGGAGGGTCGCAGCGACGCCGCCATGATCGCGATCGAGAACTCCATCGAGGGCGGGGTGTCCACTACGCAGGACGCACTGGCCACGCTGCCCGGCCTGCGCATCATCGGCGAGTACCTGGTGCGGGTGAACTTCGTGCTCGTGGCTCCGCGCGGCACCACGCTCGACGAGGTGCAGGTCGTCGCCGCCCATCCGGTCGCGTATGCGCAGTGCCACGGCTGGCTGGGCGCGCATCTGCCGAGCCACTCGCACGTTCCCGCCGCCAGCAACGTGGCATCGGCCATCGGCGTGCTCGACGGGACGCTGCCCGCGCAGGCCGCGATCGCCGCCCCGGGCATCGTGCAGCACTACGACGTGGACGTGCTCGCGGAGGGCATCGGCGACAACGCCTCGGCGGTCACGCGGTTCGTCCTCGTCACCCGCACGACCACCTCCCCGGCTCCGACGGGCGCCGACAAGACCTCGCTGATCGTGGAGCTCCCGCACGACCACCCCGGCTCGCTGCTGGAGATGCTCGAGCAGTTCTCCACGCGCGGCATCAACCTGTCGCTCATCGAGTCCCGCCCGATCGGCGACGAGCTCGGCCGCTACCGGTTCGTCATCGACGCCGACGGCCACATCGAGCACGAGCGCATGGCCGACGCGCTGCTCGGCATCCGACGCTTCAGCCCGCGCGTCGTGTTCCTCGGCTCCTACCCGCGTGCCGACCGGCAGATCGTGCAGTACCCGGACCGCTACTCCGACGACGTGTTCATCGAGGCGAGGGACTGGCTGCGCGGCATCCTCTCCGGCGAGCCCGAGTCCTGATCGGGAGTCCGCGGCCGCGGGTCAGTGCTGCTGGAAGCGCGGCCACGCGCTCCCCGGCGTCATCCGCGCGTGCAGCGCCCCCTTCGCCGACTCCAGGCTCGGGTAGATCCCCGCGGTCGCGTCGGCCCCGGCCATCGTGACGGCGTAGCCGTCCTCGTCGTGGCGGATGCTGCCGACCACCCCGTTCGTGCCGTAGGCGACCCAGAGTGCGAGTGTCTTGGTGGTGCTCATCGTCGAACCCCTTCCTCCGCCGCCGAGGCTACGCCCACGGCCGCCGGAACAGAAGGGCTTGACGAACCGCCGAACCACGCCACCGCGGCGCCAGGGATCAGGCGGCGGCGATGAGCTCCAGCGTCTGCGCCCGCCCGACCGCGGTGTCCTTCGGCTCGGCCTCGAACGCCCCGGCCACGGGGGAGAGCATGACCTCGTCGACGCCGTACCGGGTGGCGAACTCCCGCACCTCGGCGGCGACCGCGTCGCCCGTGCCGACGAACCACCGCGAGCGTGCCGCCTGCACCACCTGGTCCGTCGCCGCGTCGGTTTCGGCCGCCAGGGCCTGCTCCACCGTCTCCAGCGCCACGAGGGGCTGGTTCAGCCGGAGTCGCGCCATCATGCGCAGCTGGGGCAGGGCGCGCTGCTCGGCCTCGTCCGCGGTGGGCGCGGCGACCGCGTTCACGGTGAGGAACGTGCGCGGCTCCGGGTGCTCCTCGCTGGGGCGGTACCCCTCGCGGTACAGGTCGAGGGCGCGCTCGAGCCCCTGTCCGGAGAAGTGGTTCGCGAAGACGTACGGCAGGCCGTGCGACGCGGCGAGCTGCGCGGAGTAGTCGCTCGACCCGAGCAGCCACAGCTCCGGCACGCCGGTGGCCGCGGGGGTGGCGCGCACGGTGTACTCGCCGCCCGAGGTGAAGCGCACGGTCGCGCCGTCTGCGGAGAACAGTGCGGCGATGTCCTGGATGTGCCGGGGGAACTGCTCCACGTCGCTCGTGGTGCCGGAGCCGCGGAGCAGCTGGGTGATGACGGGGTCGCTGCCGGGCGCGCGGCCGAGGCCCAGGTCGATGCGCCCCGGCGCGATGGCTTCGAGGGCCGCGAACTGCTCCGCGACGATGAGCGGAGCGTGGTTCGGCAGCATCACGCCGCCGGAGCCGAGACGAAGGCGCGTGGTGCGCGTGGCGGCCGCCGCGATCAGGACGGGCGGCGTGGTGGACGCGACGGCCGGCATGTTGTGGTGCTCGGCGAACCAGTACCGGCGGTAGCCCAGCCGGTCGGCGGTCTCGGCGAGGGAGAGGGAGGCGGCGATGGCCTCGGCGCTGGTCTGGCCGGTGCGGACCGGCACGAGGTCGAGGACGGAGAGGGCGACGTCGTTCATCCCCGGGTGCAACCCCGGGCCCGGCGCCGGCATTCCCGCGAGGCAGGAGGACCGCGCGGCGGATGCCGACGACGGGGAGGGTGTCGCGGCGCCCGTCAGGCGGCCTGCGGGGTGCGGGTGAGGGCGTCGGCGAGGGCGTTGCGGGCGACGCGGTAGCGGATGTGCCACGCGGCGCTGTAGCTCTGCTCCGGCAGCTCACGGAGAACGGCGCGGTCCTCGGCGCCGAGGCCTTCGCGGGCGGCCTCGCGCAGCAGGTCGTCGCGGGTCGCCGGGTACTCCATCCCGGCGAGGAAGCGGTCGAGCGTAGGGGAGAGTGCCATGAGACGTCCTTTCTGCGAGGGGGACGGTGGGGAAGGGCGGGGCGGCGCCGCAGCGCCGCCCCGTCGGGTCAGGCGTCGATCGCCTGGCGCTGGTCGCCGGACTCGACGACGATCTTGCGCGGCTTCGCGCGTTCGCTCACGGGGATGACGACCGACAGGACACCGCTCTCGTACGAGGCGCTGATGCTGTCGAGGTCGACGCCGTCGCCGAGCGTGAACTGGCGCAGGAACGAGCCGGCGCCGCGCTCGCGGGCAAGCCAGCGTACGCCCTCGCGGGTGTCGGCGGTGCGCTGGGCGCGGATCGTCAGCTGACCGCCGTCGAGGTCGACGTCGATCGAGCCGGGGTCGGCCCCCGGCAGGTCGGCGTGCAGGATGTAGCGGTCACCGTCGCGGTACAGGTCCACCGGCATCGACCGGGGTGCGCGAACGGAGTCCAGCACGCTCGCGGCGAAGCGATCGAGCTGGCTGAAGGGATCGAAGGTCAGTGCCATGAGTTTCTCCTTTCGTGCGGCCCGTCTCGGGCTGAGGTGTCGTGCAGATTATCTGCACTTGAGGTATAGATTTGTTATAGAACACCAGCAGGACCTTCGCAACCCCGAGATGAGGACTCTTCGCGATGACGACACGTGACTCCCGCACCCCGGTGTACGGCATCGCCGTTGCCGCCCAGCTGGTGGACCTCCCCGAGGCCACGATCCGGCTGTTCGAGAGCAAGGGACTGCTCGTGCCCGCCCGCAGCGACGGCGGCACCCGGCGCTACAGCGACGACGACATCACGCGCCTGCGCCGGGCCGCCGAACTGCGCGGCGACGGGCTCAACATCGCCGGCATCGCCCGCGTGCTCGACCTGCAGGACGAGAACGAGGGTCTCCGCGACGCGCTCGACGCCGGGCGGGAGGAGGCGCGCACGCGCGCGGACCGGCGCTGATCGACGCCGGCCGGCCGGAGGGCCGGCGATACGCTTCCCCCATGGAAGCCGGGATCCTCTACGTCCTCGTCGGAGCCGTCGCCGTCGCCGCGTTCGCGCGCTGGAGAGGATGGCCCGCACCGCTGCTGGTGACCGTGGCCGCGCTCGCCGTGTCGTTCGTGCCGTTCATCCCCGAGCTCGAGATCGACGGGCACCTGCTGCTCAACCTGGTCCTGCCGCCGCTGCTGTACTCCGCCGCGCTCGACGTGTCCTTCGTCGGGTTCCGGCGCAGCCTCCCGCAGATCCGGCGCCTCGGCATCTGGCTCGTGCTGCTGACCGCGCTCGCGGTGGGACTCGTCGCGTGGTGGATCATGCCGGCGCTCACCCTGCCGGGCGCCCTGCTCCTCGGGGCCATCGTGGCGCCGCCCGACGCCGTCTCCGCGGCCGCCATCGGGCGTCGGCTCGGACTCCCGCGCCGCATCATGACCGTGCTGTCGGGGGAGAGCCTGATCAACGACGCGACATCGCTCACGCTCTACCGCGTGTTCGCCGCGATCCTCGCGGGAGCCACGCTCACCGTGTGGGACGGTGTCTGGCAGTTCCTGCTCGCGGTCGGTGTGGGGGTCGCGGTCGGCCTGGTGTTCGGCATCGCGCTCCACCAGCTGCGCATGCGCCTGACCGACCCGGTGGTGATCGGGACCTTCGGCCTGCTCGCCCCGTTCGGCGCCTACGGCATCGCGGAGCACCTGCTCGGCTCGGGCGTGCTGGCGGTGGTGGCGATGGGACTGTACGTGGGCTTCAACGCGCCGCGGACCGACTACACGACCCGGCAGCAGGAGGCGCCGCTGTGGCTCTCCGCCGACCTCCTGCTGGAGAGCTTCGTGTTCGCCTACATCGGTCTGCAGTTCCCGCGGGTGCTGAACGATCTGGGCAGCGAGTCCGTCGGGCACATCCTGCTGCTCTCCGGCGCGGTGCTGCTGGTGGTGCTGCTGGTGCGGCCGCTCTACATCTACCCGACGAGTGCGTGGGCGAACTTCCAGGACCGCCGCCGGCTCGCCCGCATGGACCGCGGCATCGCCTCCGGCGAGTTCGACGAGCGACGTCGGCGGTCCAGGCGGTGGCGGCAGTACACCGCGGACGAGCTGCGCACGCAGATCGTCCGGGAGCGGATGGCGGGTCTCCGGCTCACGTGGAAGGACAACGCCGTCATCTCGTGGGCCGGCATGCGCGGCGTGGTGACGCTGGCGATCGCCGTCGCCGCGGCCGACCTCGCCGGGCTCGACACGGCGGCAGCGCACGCGATCGTCGTGGTCGCCTTCATCGTCACGGTCGGCACGCTGCTGTTGCAGGGCCTGACGCTGCCGCTGCTCATCCGGCGCCTGCGCATCGCGGGCGACGCGGAGGACCTCGAGGACCAGCGGGCGCTGGAGGCGGTCAAGGCGAAGAGCCGCGAGTCGGGCAAGGCGTACCTCGCGCAGCAGCGTCTCGAGTGGGAGAAGCGACACGGCGAGCTCGACCTGCGCGTGTTCGACGCCTTCACGAAGCGCATGACGCGGGTGGAGAAGGACACGGATGCGGCGCAGCAGGTGGAGGACACCGCGAACCGGCCGTCGTACGACGACCTGGTCGCCGTGACCAAGGGCTGGCTGCAGGTGCGCAGAGAGATCCTCGTCGCCGAGCGCGACGCCGGAGAGCTCGACGAGGAGGTCATGCGGGAGCTGCTCGCCGCGATGGACGCGGAGGAGCTCGCGCTCGACACCCGCGGCGCCACCCGCCAGCACGGTCGGGTCTGACGACGGAGCGCCCCCCCCCGGGGGGGGGCGGGGCGCTCAGCGCAGGCGCGGTCGGTCAGCGTGCGCCGGCCGGCTCCTGTGCGGTGTCGGTGGCGGCGTCCGCCTCGGGGGCGTCCTCGTCGCCGGAGTCGTCGGCGAAGGGCAGGCCCTCGCGCGGCGCGTTGTAGAGCTCCTCGTCGAGGATTCCCTCGCGCTTGGCGACGATCGCCGGGACGAGCGCCTGACCGGCGACGTTGACCGCGGTGCGGCCCATGTCGAGGATCGGGTCGATCGCCAGGAGCAGGCCCACGCCCTCGAGCGGCAGGCCCAGGGTCGACAGCGTGAGCGTGAGCATGACGACGGCGCCGGTGGTGCCGGCGGTGGCGGCGGAGCCGACGACCGAGACGATCACGATCAGCAGGTACTGCACGAAGTTCAGCTCGATGCCGAAGAACTGCGCGACGAAGATCGCGGCGATGGCGGGGTAGATCGCGGCGCAGCCGTCCATCTTGGTGGTCGCGCCCAGCGGCACCGCGAAGGAGGCGTACGAGCGGGGCACGCCCAGGTTGCGCTCGGTCACGCGCTCCGTGAGGGGCAGGGTTCCGATCGAGGAGCGGCTGACGAAGGCCAGCTGCACTGCGGGCCACACACCCGAGAAGTACTGCTTGATGGACAGCCCGTTGGTGCGGACGAGGATCGGGTAGACCACGAACAGCACCAGCGCGAGGCCGATGTACACGGCGGCGGCGAACCAGCCGAGCGAGGCGAGCTTCTCCCAGCCGTACTTGATGACCGCGGAGCCGATGAGGCCGAACGTGCCGATCGGCGCGATGCGGATGATCCACCACAGCACGCGCTGGATGACCTTGAGCAGCGACTCGGTGAAGACCAGGAACGGCTCGGCCTTCTTGCCGGCCTTGAGCGCCGCGATGCCGACGACGGCGGCGACCACGATGACCTGCAGGATGTTGAAGCCGACGCTGGAGCTGAAGGTGCCGTCGGCCGCGCCGGGAGAGGTGCTGACGGTGAGGCCGAGGAAGTTCTGCGGGATGAGTCCGAGCAGGAAGTTCCACCACGTGCCGACCGTGTACGGGTCGCCCGCCTCGAGGCCCTCGCCCGCGCGGTTGCCCGGCTGGATGACCAGGCCGAGCACGATCCCGATGACGACCGCGATGAAGGCGGTGATCGCGAACCACAGGATGGTCTGCCCGGCCAGGCGTGCGGCGTTCTGCACGCGGCGCAGGTTCGAGATGCTGGCGACGATGGCCGTGAAGATCAGCGGCACCACGGCGGCGCGCAGCAGCGTCACGTACGAGCTGCCGATGGTGTCGAGGGTGGCGGACAGGCCGGTCGGGTTCTCGGCGGTGGCGCCGAGCTGACGGCCGATCAGGCCGGCGGCGATGCCGAGGACGAGTGCGGCGATGATCTGGAAGCCGAACGAGGTCAGCAGCTTCCGGACGGGTCCGCGGGTGTCTGGCGCCTTCTGGGCGCGGGCAGTGGTGCTCATGGGACTCCAGGATCGCGGCGCGCCGAGTGCGCGCCATGAGGCTCAACGCTAGAGCTGCCTGAGAATTCCCTGGGTCGATGTGACGAAGGATGACGACCGCTCGCGCGAGGTCGTCACTCGTTCACGCACTCCTGCAGGTTCTCGGAGATGACCTTCGAGGTGAGCGCCTTGTCGGCCTCGTCCTTCTGCCTGTCCTCGCCGTCGGCGATGTAGGCGAGGGTCTCGTTGCTGAGGTCGGAGTCGACCAGGGCCTCGGCGAGGCAGGTCGCCGCCTCATCGGTCATCGCGTCCTCCTGCGAGGTGCCGGCGAAGACCTTCTGGATTCCGTCGGCGACCTCGTCCACCGAAGGGCGGCCGGGTCCGCCGCATGCCGAGAGCGAGAGGGCGAGGGCGGCGGCGGGGACGAGCGCCAGGAGACGGAGGCCACGACGCGGGGTGGAGGCGATGCGGGTCATGCCCAGGACGCTAGCGCCGGCGACGACCGCGGAACGAGGGGCTTGCGGCGCGCGGCCCGGTCGTGCTCTCCGTCGTCGAACCGCCCCTCGTGTCGGACGCCCTGCCCGGTGGATCAGCGGTCCGCGAGGACGAGGAGGTCGCCCACCTCGCAGTCGAGTGCTTCGCAGATCGCCCGCAGCGTGGAGTAGCGGATCGCTCTGGCGCGATCGTTCTTCAGGACGGACAGGTTCACGATGCTCACCCCGACGGCGGCGCTCAGCTCGGTCAGCGTCATGCCGCGGGCGGCCAGCAGCTCGTCGAGACGGCAGTGGATGCCGCTCGACTCGTCGTCGCTCTCCGCCGGGCTCACACCAGTCCCTCCGTGTCGCGCTGCAGGCGGCGGCCGATGGCGAACACGCCGGCCACGAGGGCGAGGGCGAAAGCCCATCCCACGGGTGCCAGGTCGAACTGCAGGAGCAGTGTCCACAGCACGTCCTCGACGTCCGGTGCGGTGGCGGCCAGATCCCGGACGATCTCCGCCCGGCCGATCCCTCCCACGAGCTGGCCGAACAGCGTGCCGGCGATCAGGAGGCAGGCCGCGGCGCCGAACATCCACCCGAGCGAGGCGCGGAAGGGGCGGGAGCGGATGAGGGAGACGCCCAGCCACCAGACCACGGCGCACAGCGCGATGGTCGCGAGGGCGGGGAGTGCGGTCTCTAGCAGCAGGAGCCACCGGGCGCCCGTGGGCGGCGAGGTGAACGTGACGAGGGCGGTCTCGACGGTGGCCGCGTCGATGCCGGCGACACCGTCGAGGGCGGCGAGGTCGACGTCGTGCACGGGCATCGGCACCGTCGGGGACGGCGAGAACAGGGCGCCGGCGGCCTGCGCGACGGCGACGATCGCTCCGATTCCCACGCTGACGGCCCCGGTCGCGATGAGCCCGAGGGCGATGCCGTCGGCGAGCGACGGGCGAGTTCCAATGGTGAGCATGCGCCCCTCCTGACCGTTTGTTGTTATCGACTTTCGTTAACATAACGACTGTCGATAAACAGGTCAACCCCTCGCTATGCCCACGGCGAACACGGGCATACCCGCCATTCCTGGTCGTTACTCTCGATGTACAAGCGCTTCATGCGTCTTCGCCCCGTGCGAATAAGGAGTCAACATGTTCGAGAGATTCACGGACCGAGCCCGTCGAGTGGTCGTCCTCGCCCAAGAAGAGGCGAAGATGCTCAACCACAACTACATCGGCACCGAGCACATCCTGCTCGGCCTCATCCACGAGGGCGAGGGCGTCGCAGCCAAGGCGCTGGAGTCGCTCGGCATCTCCCTCGACGCCGTCCGCGAGCAGGTGCAGGACATCATCGGCCAGGGTCAGCAGCAGCCGACCGGCCACATCCCGTTCACGCCGCGCGCCAAGAAGGTGCTCGAGCTGAGCCTCCGCGAAGCCCTGCAGCTCGGTCACAACTACATCGGCACCGAGCACATCCTCCTCGGCCTCATCCGCGAGGGCGAGGGAGTGGCCGCTCAGGTGCTCGTCAAGCTCGGCGCCGACCTGAACAAGGTGCGCCAGCAGGTCATCCAGCTGCTGTCCGGCGCTCCGGGCCGCGAGCCCGCATCGGTCGGTGCGCAGACCAACGACTCGCCCGCCGGAGCCCAGGGTGGCTCCGCGGTGCTCGACCAGTTCGGCCGCAACCTCACGCAGGCCGCGCGCGACAACAAGCTCGACCCGGTGATCGGGCGCGAGAAGGAGGCGGAGCGGGTCATGCAGATCCTCTCCCGCCGCTCCAAGAACAACCCGGTCCTGATCGGGGAGCCCGGCGTCGGCAAGACCGCCGTCGTCGAGGGCCTGGCGCAGGCGATCGTCAAGGGCGATGTGCCCGAGACGCTGAAGGACAAGCAGCTGTACTCGCTCGACCTCGGCTCGCTGATCGCCGGCTCGCGTTACCGCGGCGACTTCGAGGAGCGCCTGAAGAAGGTCACCAAGGAGATCCGCACGCGCGGCGACATCATCGTCTTCATCGACGAGATCCACACCCTCGTCGGTGCGGGTGCCGCCGAGGGCGCGATCGACGCGGCCAGCATCCTCAAGCCGCTGCTCGCCCGCGGTGAGCTCCAGACCATCGGCGCCACCACGCTCGACGAGTACCGCAAGCACTTCGAGAAGGACGCCGCTCTCGAGCGCCGCTTCCAGCCGGTGCAGGTGAACGAGCCGACGCTGCCGCACGCCATCAACATCCTCAAGGGGCTGCGCGACCGGTACGAGGCGCACCACAAGGTGCAGATCACGGACGGCGCCATCGTGGCCGCCGCGAACCTCGCCGACCGCTACGTGTCCGACCGCTTCCTGCCGGACAAGGCCATCGATCTGATCGACGAGGCCGGCGCACGCCTGCGTCTGTCGATCCTGTCCAGCCCGCCCGAGCTGCGCGAGTTCGACGAGAAGATCGCCGCCGTGCGCGAGCAGAAGGAGCAGGCGTCGGAGGAGCAGGACTTCGAGAAGGCCGCATCGCTGCGCGACGAGGAGAAGAGCCTCCTCGCCGAGCGTCTGCGCCTCGAGAAGCAGTGGCGTGCGGGTGACGTCGCGACCCAGGCGGTCGTCGACGAGGGCCTGATCGCCGAGGTGCTCGCCCAGGCGACCGGCATCCCCGTGTTCAAGCTGACCGAGGAGGAGTCCAGCCGACTCGTCTTCATGGAGAAGGCGCTGCACCAGCGCGTCATCGGTCAGGAGGAGGCCATCGCGGCCCTCTCCAAGACCATCCGCCGTCAGCGTGCCGGGCTCAAGGACCCGAAGCGTCCCTCCGGCTCGTTCATCTTCGCCGGCCCCACGGGCGTCGGAAAGACCGAGCTCGCCAAGGCCCTCGCGGAGTTCCTGTTCGACGACGAGGCCGCGCTCATCTCGCTCGACATGAGCGAGTTCGGCGAGAAGCACACCGTCTCCCGGCTGTTCGGCGCCCCTCCCGGGTTCGTCGGCTTCGAAGAGGGCGGCCAGCTCACCGAGAAGGTGCGGCGCAAGCCGTTCAGCGTGGTGCTCTTCGACGAGATCGAGAAGGCCCACCCGGACATCTTCAACTCGCTGCTGCAGATCCTCGAAGAGGGTCGCCTCACCGACGGTCAGGGTCGGATCGTGGACTTCAAGAACACGGTCATCATCATGACCACCAACCTCGGTGCGCGCGACATCGCCGGCGGCCCGGTCGGCTTCCAGGTCGAGGGCAGCAACGCGACCAGCTACGAGCGGATGAAGGGCAAGGTCAACGAGGAGCTCAAGCGGCACTTCAAGCCCGAGTTCCTGAACCGTGTCGACGACATCATCGTCTTCCCGCAGCTGAGCAAGGAGGAGCTGGTGCAGATCGTGGATCTGTTCACGAAGCGCCTCGGCGAGCGTCTGCTGGACCGCGACATGACGATCGAGCTGTCGCAGGCCGCCAAGGAGCGTCTGATCGAGATCGGCTTCGACCCGGCGCTCGGCGCCCGGCCGCTGCGCCGCGCGATGCAGCACGAGATCGAGGACCGGCTGTCGGAGAAGATCCTGCACGGCCAGCTCGACTCGGGCGACCACGTGAAGGTCGATGCGAAGGACGGCGAGTTCCTGTTCGAGCACGGCCCGCGGGGCGAGAAGGTCGCGGTCGGCGTCAACACCGGCGGCGGCGCGATCTCCGGCACCCCCGACCTGGCGGTGGCCAGCGGGGAGTGAC
>NZ_JALXPE010000040.1 GCF_025143365.1 Microbacterium sp. p3-SID336
TTCCGGCCACCGCGCCCGCTTCCGCCCTCCGCCCGCCCGCCGCGGACGAGCTCGACCCGGAGGAGCGGCTCAGCCGCGCCGAGGTGGAGGCACTGCAGCTCGAACGGCTGCAGTGGACCGTGCACCACGCCTACGCGAACGTGCCGCTGTACACGCGGAAGTTCGACGAGGCCGGGGTGCACCCGGACGAGATCCGCAGCCTCGACGACGTCCGGCGGCTGCCCTTCACGACCAAGGACGACCTGCGCGAGACCTATCCGTTCGGGATGTTCGCCGTGCCCATGGACCAGGTCGCCCGCATCCACGCGTCCAGCGGCACGACGGGCCGCCCGACCGTGGTGGGCTATACCCGCGGCGACCTCGACCGGTGGGGCTCGCTGGTCGCGCGATCGCTGCGAGCGAGCGGCATCCGTCGCGGCATGAAGGTGCACAACGCCTACGGCTACGGCCTGTTCACCGGCGGCCTCGGGGCGCACGCGGGCATCGAGGCGCTCGGCGCGACCGTGATCCCGATGTCGGGTGGACAGACGGCCAGGCAGGTGCAGCTGATCCGCGACTTCGAGCCCGACGCGATCCTGTGCACGCCGAGCTATCTGCTCACGATCGCGGACGCGATGGCCGCCCAGGGCATCGACCCCCGGTCCACCTCGCTCAAGGTGGCCGTGCTGGGCGCGGAGCCGTGGACCAATGAGATGCGTCACGAGCTGGAACTGCGGCTCGACATCGAGGCGCTCGACATCTTCGGACTCAGCGAGGTCATGGGGCCGGGCGTCGGCAACGAGTGCCTGGAGACCAAGGACGGCCCGCACCTGTGGGAAGACCATTTCCTTCCCGAGGTGGTCGACGGCGACACGCTTCAGGCGCTGCCGGACGGCGAGCGGGGAGAGCTGGTGTTCACCTCCCTCACGAAGGAGGCGTTCCCCGTCATCCGCTACCGCACGCGCGACATCACCCGGCTGCTGCCAGGCACCGCGCGCCCGGGCATGCGGCGGATGGAGAAGGTCACCGGTCGCAACGACGACATGATCATCCTGCGCGGCGTGAACCTGTTCCCGACGCAGATCGAGGAGCTCGTGCTGGGGATCGAGCACCTCACGCCCCACTTCGTGCTGGAGCTGACGAAGGAGGGCCGGATGGATGCTCTCGCGGTGCGCATCGAGCGGCACCCCGACCTGGCGATCGAGACGTGCCAGGCCGCGGCCGACGTGCTCGCGCAGCGGATCAAGGTGTTCGTCGGCTCGACCGTCGCGGTGCGCCTGGAGGAGCCGGGCGCCCTGCCCCGCAGCGAGGGCAAATACAAGCGGGTGTACGACCTGCGCTGACACGCGTCGTGTCCGAGCGGCGCCTGCGCGGCAGACCGGGCCCGCGGTGCGAGACTGAGGGGGATGTCCGAGATGCAGACCACGCGGCGCGGCCGCCCCGGGTACGACCAGCAGGGGATCCTCGCCGTCGCGGTCGCCGCCTTCATCGAGCACGGCTACGACGCCACGTCGATCGGGATGCTCGCCGAGCGCCTCGGCCTGTCCAAGTCGGCGATCTACCATCACTTCGGCTCGAAGGACGAGATCCTCGACCGCGCGCTGGACGCCGCGCTGAGCGGCCTGGAGGCCGTCGTCGATGCACCACTCCCCGCTGAGGCGGGCTCTCCCGATGCGGGTGCCGGCTCTCCCGATGCGGGTGCTTCCGGCGCGAGCGCCGCCGACGCCGTCGCCCGGCTGGAGCACGTCCTGCGGGGCGCCGTCCATGTGCTCGTGGACCAGCTGCCGGCCGTGACCCTGCTGCTGCGCGTGCGCGGCAACACGGATGTCGAGCGTCGTGCCCTCACGCGCCGTCGTGCCTTCGACCGACGCATCACCGCGCTCGTCGCGGAGGCTCAGGCGGAGGGCTCACTGCGCTCCGACATCGACGCGGCCGTCGTCGCCCGTCTCACGTTCGGCATGATCAACTCGATCGTCGAGTGGTACCGCCCCGGCGGACGCGAGGGCGCCGACCGCCTCGCCGACGACGTGGTCGCGATCGCGCTCGACGGCCTCCGGAGACGCTAGCCGCTCGCACGCCGAGACCCCGTCTCCGCGTCGAGGCCCCGCCCTTTCCGCGGGGGAACGGCGGGGCCTCGGCAACAGCCCGGGGTCGCGGCAGACGCGTCAGCTGTTATGCCGCCGCGAACTCCTTCGCGACGAGGGTCAGCACGTCGTACGTGGCGACGATTTCGTCGTCCTGGTTCTTCAGCACCGCGTCCCACCGCACCTCGCCGTACTCGTCGGTCTCCCGCGGAGTGATCTGCTTCGCGGTGAGCTCGACGCGGATCTCGTCGCCGGGCGACACGGGCGTCACGAAGCGCAGGTTCTCCAGGCCCGAGTTGGCGAGCACGGGGCCGGGTGCCGGGTCGACGAACAGTCCTGCCGCCCAGGACACCAGGAGGTAGCCGTGGGCCACCCGCCCGGGGAAGAACGGGTTCGCTGCGGCCGACGCCTCATCCATGTGCGCGTAGAAGGTGTCGCCCGTGAACGCCGCGAACGTCTCGATGTCCTCCAGGGTCACGGTGCGCGACGGGCTCGCGACCTGATCGCCGATCCGCAGCTCCGACAGCGGCTTGCGGAACGGGTGGATGCCGTCGCCGGAGTCGTACGGGCGGGCGCTCGCGCCCTGGTGCCACACGCCGGTGAGCGCCGTCATCATCTCGGGCGAGCCCTGCATCGCCGTGCGCTGCATGTGGTGCAGCACCGCCCGGATGCCGCCGAGCTCCTCGCCGCCGCCCGCGCGTCCCGGCCCTCCGTGGACGAGGTTGGGCAGCGGCGAACCGTGGCCGGTCGAGCTGCGCGCGTCGTCGCGGTCGAGGAACAGCACCCGCCCGTTGTAGGCGGCGATGCCGGCGGCGAGCGTGGTCGCGACCTGCGGGTCGTGCGTGGCCACGCTGGTCACGAGGGAGCCGCCGCCGCGCGCCACGAGCGTCGCCGCCTCGTCGAGCGTGCGGTACGCGAGGATGCTGGAGACCGGGCCGAACGCCTCGATCTCGTTCACGGCTGCGCTCTCCGCGTCGGTGAAGCGCAGCAGGAGCGGGGAGACGAAGGCGCCGTCGGGGGCCGTGCCCTCGGAG
The DNA here is from genome assembly GCF_025143365.1 of Microbacterium sp. p3-SID336. Classification (GTDB taxonomy): domain Bacteria; phylum Actinomycetota; class Actinomycetes; order Actinomycetales; family Microbacteriaceae; genus Microbacterium. The sequence continues at coordinate 3,098 of NZ_JALXPE010000040.1, forward strand.
CCGTCGCCGAGCCGCACGGTCGGGGCGTCGGTCGAGCCGATCACGAGCTCACCGCCGCCCTCCTGCAGCCGCGCGACCTGACGCAGCACCTCGTCGCGCTGCGCCGTGGAGGCGAGCGGACCCATCGTCACACCCTCGGCCCGCGGGTCGCCGACGACGATCCGCTCGGCGAGGCGTGCGCGCACGGCGGCGATCACGTCGTCCACCGCGTCCTCCGGCACGATCGCCCGCCGGATCGCCGTGCACTTCTGTCCCGCCTTCGAGGTCATCTCGGCGACGAGCTGCTTCACGTAGGCGTCGAACTCGGGGGTGCCGGCGACCGCGTCTGTGCCGAGGATCGAGGCGTTGATCGAGTCGGTCTCGCTCGTGAAGCGCACGCCGCCGGTCTGCACCGCGTCGTGCGCGCGCAGGCGCTCGGCCGTGGACGCCGAGCCCGTGAACGCCACGAGGTCACCGAGGCGCAGATGGTCGAACAGGTCGGGGACGCTGCCGGACACGAGCTGGAGCGACCCCTCGGGCAGCAGCCCCGACTCGACCATGACCCGCACCATCGCCTCGGTCAGGTAGCCGGTCGGGGTCGCCGGCTTCACCACCGTCGGGACGCCGGCGAGGAATGCGGGGGCGAACTTCTCCAGGGAGCCCCACACCGGGAAGTTGAAGGCGTTGATCTGCACCGTCACGCCGGGCAGGCGCGTGTAGATGTGTCGGCCGAGGAACGAGCCGTCCCTCGACAGGTTCTCCACGGCGCCGTCGACGTACACCTGGGCGTTGGGCAGCTCGCGGCGGCCCTTGCTGGAGTAGGCGAACAGCACGCCGATGCCGCCGTCGATGTCGACCCAGGAGTCCTGGGCCGTGGCGCCCGTGCGGCTGGAGATCGCGTACAGCTCCTCCTTGCGCGCGGTCAGCGCCAGAGCGAGCTGCTTGAGCAGTACGGCACGCTGGTGGAAGGTCAGCTCTCCGAGAGACGCCTGTCCGACGGTCCGGGCGTGGTCGAGCGCGCCGGCGAGGTCGAGCCCTTCCGTCGAGACGCGTGCCACGACCTCTCCTGTCGAGGCATCGCGCACCTCAGTGGCCTGCTCATCGGCGGACGGCGTCCACCAGGAGCCCTGCACGTAGCTGGGGAGGATCTCGGTCATCGGGGTTCCCTTCATCAGTCGTCCCATTCGTAGAAGCCGCGGCCGGTCTTGCGGCCCAGGTGTCCGTCGGCCACGAGCCGGCGCAGCAGGGCGGGCGGTTCGAACCGGGGACCCAGCTGCGCGGCGAGGTATTCGGCGATGCCGAGTCGCACGTCCAGCCCGACGAGGTCGGTGAGGCGCAGCGGACCGACCGGATGCTTGTAGCCGAGCGTCATGGCGGCATCGATGTCGGCAGCCGAGGCCACCCCGTCCTCGAGCATGCGGATCGCCTCCAGCCCGAGCGCGACGCCCAGGCGGGACGAGGCGAAGCCGGGGGCGTCGGCGACCACGATCGGCGTCTTGCCGAGAGCCTGCACCCATCCGCTCGCGGCCGTCACGAGCGCGGCGTCGGTCGCATCGCCGCGCACGATCTCGACGAGGGTGGACGCGGGCACGGGGTTGAAGAAGTGCATGCCGAGGAAGCGGGCAGGGCGGTCGAGCGCGGCGGCGAGCTCGTCGATCGAGATCGAGGAGGTGTTGGAGGCGAGCGCCGCGGAGGGAGCGAGCTGCGCCTCGACACGGGTCAGCGCGTCGACCTTGAGCCGCGCGTCTTCGGGCACCGCCTCGACCACGAGGTCGCACGCGGCGAACGCGGACGCGTCCGTCCCGGTCGCGAAGCGGGCGCGGTACTCCTCGACGGTCGAGGTCGCGGTGCCGCGGGCGATCGACGCGTCGACAGCGGAGAGCACGCGCACCGAGGCCGCCTGGGCGGCGTCGGCATCGCGTTCGACCACGGTCACGTGCGATCCCGCCAGCAGGAACGCGTGCGCGATGCCTGCGCCCATGCGGCCTCCGCCGAGCACGCCGACGCGGGCGGGTGCGGATGCGGTGGACGTGCCGGGGGCGGTTGCCGAGGAGGGCGCGGTCGGGGCGGAAGCGTCGGGAGCGGCTGCCCCGGTGGGCGCCGAGGAGGGCGCGGTCGGGGCGGAAGCGGCGGGAGCGGCTGCCGCGGTGGGGGCCGAGACGGGCGATGTCGGGGCGATGGCCGCGTTCGAGGACGGCGCGGAGTCCGATGCCGCTGCGGGCGCCGGGAAGGCCGTGGTCGTGGGGGAGGGGGTGTGCGCGGTCATCGGTCTCTCCGCTCGAGGAAGGCGGTCATGCGGCGGAACTTCTCCGGGCTCTCGAAGAGCGCGGCCTGCTCCTCCAGATCGACGGCGGGATGCTGCGCGCGCGGTGCGCGGAACACCCGCTTCGTGGCCATGGTCGCTGTCGGGTCGTTGCGGGCGATGCGGTCGGCGATCGCATGGGCGGCGGTGAGCAGGTCGGTCGGCTCATGCAACGAGGAGACCAGGCCGAGGCGCAGCGCCTCCTCCGCCTTCACGGTGCGCCCGGTGAGCAACAGCTCGATCGCGTGGGCGTCGCCGACGATCTCCTTCAGACGCCAGCTGGCTCCGGCCGCGGCGATGATGCCCAGCCCGGTCTCCGGATTGCCGATCGCGAGGGCGGGGGTGGCGATGCGGATGTCCGCGGCATACGCCAGCTCCGCGCCGCCGCCGAGGGCGTAGCCGTCGATCGCCGCGATCACCGGCATCGGCAGTTCCGCGAGACGCACGAACGCGTGGGCGTTGATCCCGCGCAGGGCGTCCGCGGCGCGGCGCTCGCGCAACTGGGCGATGTCGGCTCCCGCCGCGAACACGCCGTCCGCGCCGGTGAGGATCAGGGTCTTCGGCGTCTGCTCCAGCTCCGCGCACAGGGCGTGCAGCGCATCGATCATGGCCTGGTCGATCGCGTTGCGCTTGTCGGGGCGGTTCAGCGTGGCCACGACCCGGTCGTCGTGGCGCGTGAGGAGCAGCGGCTCCGCGGTGGTCGTCACACCCGCTCCAGGATCACGGCGGCACCCTGACCGACGCCGACGCACATCGTCGCGAGTCCGTGGCGTGCACCTTCGCGTTCCATGCGCCCCATCAGGGTGACGAGCAGCCGGGAGCCGGACGACCCGAGCGGGTGCCCGAGCGCGATCGCGCCGCCGTCGGCGTTCACCCGCTCCTCGTCCAGGCCGAGGCGGCGGATGCACGCGAGCGACTGGGAGGCGAAGGCCTCGTTGAGTTCGACCGCGCCGATGTCCTCCAGCGACAGGCCGGATCGGCGCAGCGCCTTCTCGGTCGCGGGCACGGGTCCGAGTCCCATCACCTCCGGGGCGACCCCGGCTGCCGTGCCGACGACGATCCGCGCGCGCGGCGAGAGGCCGTATCGCTCGACGGCCTCTTCGCTCGCGACGACCACGGCGGAGGCGCCGTCGTTGAGGGCGCTGGAGTTGCCCGCGGTGACGACTTCGCCGCCCGCCACGACCGGCCGCAGTCGTGCGAGGACCTCCAGCGTCGTGTCGGGGCGCGGGCCCTCGTCGTCCAGCACCTCGCCGTCCCGCACGGGAACGCCGACGATCTCGGGCGCGAAGCGGCCGGCGGCGATGGCGGCGGCGGCGCGCTGCTGCGAGCGGAGCGCGAACGCATCGGCCTCGGCGCGCGTGATGCCCTCGACCCTCGCGACCTCCTCCGCGGTCTCCGGCATCGTGAACGTGGCCTTGTCCCTGGCGACGAGTCGCGGGTTGGGGAAGCGCCAGCCGATCGACGTGTCGTAGGCGGCACCGGGCTTCGCCCACGCCTTCTCGGGCTTCGCCTGCACCCACGGGGCCCGCGTCATCGACTCGACGCCGCCCGCGACGATCAGGTCGGCGTCGCCCGCGCGGATCGCCTGTGCGGCCATGGTCACGGCGGACATGCCGGAGGCGCACAGGCGGTTGACGGTGATCCCTGGGACGGTGTCCGGCAGTCCGGCGAGCAGGACTGCCATGCGGGCGACGTTGCGATTGTCCTCGCCCGCCTGGTTCGCGGCGCCCAGGATGACCTCGTCGATCTCGCTCCGAGCGGCGTCGAGCCCCGCGCGCTGCACGGCCTCGCCGACGACGAGGGCCGCGAGGTCATCGGGTCGGACGGAGGAGAGGGATCCGCCGTAGCGACCGACCGGGGTGCGGACGCCTCCGACGAGATAGGCCTCGGGCATGCGGATCTCCTGACTTCGTCGTCCTGGGGGTGGTCCGGGAGCGGCCGGTCATGAATTACTGACCGATCGTAAAGTAATTATGGCACAGCCGCATGGCCGGCCGCGATCCCGGATCGGGGCTCAGAGCCCCAGGTTCACGCCCTTGGTCTCCTTCACGAGCGAGACGCCGATCAGCGAGATCACCGACGCGACCGCGATGTAGACGCCGATCGTCCACGACTGGCCGGTCTGCCCGAGCAGTGCCTCCGCGATCATCGGGGCGAACGCGCCGCCGAGGATCGCTCCCAGCGCATACCCGATCGAGACGCCCGAGTAGCGGACGTTCGCGGGGAACATCTCCGCATACAGGGCCGCCTGCGGGCCGTAGGAGAGTCCGAGCGCGAAGGTCATCACGAACAGCGCCACGAAGTACCAGAGGATGTTCGCGGTGTCGATCAGGAACCACATCGGCACGGCCCACAGTGCGAGCGCGACGTAGCCGATCTGGAACGTCCTGACCCGGCCCAGCCGGTCCGACAGATGGCCGCCCCACAGCGTGAAGATCAGCCAGCCGAACGAGGCGAGGGTGGTCGCCAGCAGCACCGGCGGCCGCTCCATGCCGAGCGCCGTGACGGCGTAGGTCGCGAAGAACGCGATCAGCAGGTAGCCCGCGGCGTTGTTGGCGATGAAGATCACGGCGGTGAGGACGACCTGCTTCGTGTGCGCGCGGAACAGCTGTCCGAGCGGTGCCGAGGCCTCCTTGCGGCGGCGACGCAGATCTTCGAACACGGGGCTCTCGTCGACCGCGCGACGGATCACGTAGCCGACCGCGATCAGCACGATCGACAGCAGGAACGGGATGCGCCAACCCCACTCCAGGAACGCCTCCGGGGACATCGAGCTCGTGAGCGCCCACAGCGTGAATGTCGCGAGGATCATGCCCACGGGCACGCCGATCTGCGGGAACGCGCCGAACAGGCCGCGGCGCTTCGACGGTGCGTGCTCGACGGCCATGAGGGCGGCACCGCCCCACTCGCCGCCCGCCGAGAAGCCCTGCAGGATGCGCAGCACGATCAGCAGGATCGGGGCGGCGACGCCGATCGCCGCATATGTCGGCAGCACGCCGATGAGCGAGGTCGACAGGCCCATCATGATGAGCGTGAAGACGAGCATCTTCTTGCGGCCGAGCTTGTCGCCCAGGTGACCGGCGACGATCGCGCCGAGGGGGCGGAACAGGAAAGAGATGCCGATCGTGGCGAACGACAGCACCTGCGCGAGCCCGGGGCTGGACTCGGCGATGGGGGCGAGGAAGAGCGGGGCGAGCACGAGACCCGCCGCCTGGGCGTAGATGAAGAAGTCGTACCACTCGATCGACGTTCCCACGAGGGTGCCGGCGAGGACCCTGCGCTCCTCGGCGGGCATCCTCCCCGTCGACGTTCCGGCTGCGGTGGCTGAGGTCATGCGAACTCCGTTGTTCTGCGTCGGGTGCAGCGGCGCGGGTACGCCGCCCATTACTTACCGAATGATCGGTCAGTAATCGCCGAGCGTAGCGCATCCCGCCCGGCGCCACGAGACCTCAACGGGATCCGGGGTCGCGTCGGGTCGAGGTCGAGGGGTCGCGGGGTCGCGGGGTCGCGTCGTGGTCGAGGTCGCTGTGTCGCGTCGAGGTCGCAGTGTCGCGCCGGGGTCGCAGGGATGTGGCGGGTGCGTGCGACGCGGGGCCGGATCTGCGGTCACACCCGTCCGAACGCCCGCAGCGGGTGCTCGATCAGCTCGGTCACGCGCCGCAGGAAGCCCGCCGCGTAGCCCCCGTCGCAGACGCGGTGGTCGAACACGAGGGAGAGCTGCGTGATGCGCCGGGCCACGATCGCCCCGTCGACCACCCACGGGCGTTCGAGGATGCGGCCGATGCCGAGGATCGCGACATCCGGGTGGTTGATGATGGCTGCGGAGCCGTCCACGCCGAGGCCGCCGTAGTTGTTGAGCGTGAAGGTCGAGCCACGCAACCGCTCCGGAGGCATCGTGCCCGCCCGCGCCGTCGCCGCGAGCTCCCGCAGAGCCGCGTCGAGCTGCTCCACCGAGAGAGCGTGGGCGCGGGGGAGCACCGGCACGAGCAGCCCGCGCTCGGTGTCCGCCGCGACGCCCAGGTTGACCCCGTCGAACGAGATCAGCTCCGCGGCGTCGTCGCTCAGACGCGAGGCGAGCACCGGATACTCCTCCAGCGCCAGCAGCACGAATCGTGCGAGCAGCGCCGTGATCGACGGAGCCTTCCCGCCCTCGGGAGCCATCTGCGCGCGGAGCTCCCACAGCGCGGTGGCGTCGACATCCACCCAGACGGTGGCCTCCGGGATCTCCGACCGGCTGCGCGCGAGCTTGGCGCTCACCGCGCGGCGCAACGGCGACAGGCGCTCGCGGGAGCGGACGGCGAGACCGTCGAGCTCGCCCGTCTCGGGGGTGGACGCGCCGTCGGCCGAGGAGGCGGGGTTCGTCCCGGAAACGGCTGCGCGGGCGGATGAGGGGGCGGGGTTCCTCCGAGGAGCGGCCGCGGACGCCGCGTCATCGAGGCCGAGGTCGACGGCGGCGCGCAGCACGTCGCCCCTCGTGATCGCGCCATCGGCGCCGGTCGGCGTGATCGCGTGCACGTCGAGGCCGAGGTCCCGTGCCAGCCTTCGCACGAGCGGCGAGCGCACCGCCACGGGCAGCTGTGCCGTCGCGTGCAGCAGACGAGAAGCTGCAGAGGTCGACGTAGCGGGTGTCGCGCGCGGCCGACGGCGGCCCTTCGTGTTCGCCGCCGAGGTGCCGTAGCCGATCAGCACGTTGCCGGAGCCGGCGCGCTCCTCCTGCCGGTATGCCTCGTGCTCCGCCGGACCGCCGGCCGCCTCCGCCGCGGGCGCATCCGCAGTCCCGCGGGACGGCGAGTCCGACGATGAACCGGACGATGCGTCCGCCGAGGATCCGGAGGGGGAGCCCGTCGTCGCCTCGGGGTCGGCGACCTCGAGCACCGGCGCGCCCACGTCGATCGTGTCGCCCGGCGTGCCGTGCAGCGCCACCACCACGCCGGCGAACGGCGACGGCAGCTCGACGACGCTCTTGGCCGTCTCGACCTCGGCGATCGCCTGATCCGTCGCGATCGTGTCGCCGACGGCGACCAGCCACTGCACGAGTCCGGCCTCCGTCAGTCCCTCGCCCAGATCGGGCAGGCGGAAGACGCGGGCGGCGGTGTTCACGGAGGTGCTCATGCGTCCTCATCCCAGTGCAGCGTGTCGATCGCGTCGAGCACGCGGTCGACGTCGGGCAGATACCAGTGCTCGAACTTCGGCGGCGCGTACGGCGTGTCGAATCCGGTGACCCGGCGCACCGGAGCCTCCAGGTACTCGAAGCAGCGCTCGAAGACGCGCGCCTGGATCTCCGAGGCCACGCTGACGTAGCCAGGGGCCTCGGCGATCACGACCGCTCGACCGGTGGAGCGCACCGCAGCGGTCACGGTCGCATCGTCGAACGGAGCCAGCGAGCGCACGTCGACGACCTGCACGCTGCGTCCCTCGGTGGCGGCGACCTCGGCGACCTCCAGGGCCAGCGGCACCGAGGCGCCGTAGGCGAGCAGTGTCACGTCCGTGCCGTCGCGGGCGATGCGCGCGGTGCCGATGTCGGCGGTGAGGGCCGTGTCGACCTCGCCCTTCGACCAGTACAGCTTCTTCGGCTCCAGGAAGATCACCGGGTCGGGCGAGGCGATGGCCGCACGCAGCAGCGAGTATGCATCCTGCGGGGTCGACGGGCTCACCACCGTCAGTCCGGGGGTGTGCGCGTAGTACGCCTCCGAGGAGTCGCAGTGGTGCTCGACACCGCCGATGCCACCCCCGAACGGGATGCGGATGACGAGCGGCATCCGCAGGCTCCCACGCGTCCGGTTGGCGAGTTTGGCGACGTGGCTCACGATCTGCTCGAACGCGGGAAGGGCGAACGCGTCGAACTGCATCTCGACCACCGGCCGCATGCCGTTCATCGCCATGCCGACCGCGGTGCCCACGATCCCCGACTCGGCCAGCGGGGTGTCGAAGCAGCGGTCCTCGCCGAAGCGGGCCGTGAGGCCGTCGGTGATGCGGAACACGCCGCCGAGTGCGCCCACGTCCTCGCCGAACACGACGACATCGGGGTCGGCTGCGAGGGCATCGGCGAGCGCCCGGTTCAGTGCCGCCGCCATCGTCATGGTCACGGGTGGGGCGTCCGTCGGCGCGGCTCCGTTCGCGGTGCCGGCCTCGTTGAGCGGCGCCCGGTTCTCGGCTTCGGTGCGGGTCGCGGACTCGTCCGGAACGCCCACCCGGCTCCGCTCCTGACCCTGCGTCCCGGCCTCGGCCCGGGCCTGTGCCTGTGCCTCTGCCTGGGTCTGTGCCTGCACCTGGTCTTGACCTTCCGTCCCGTCCAGCGCCGTCGTCCTGTCCTGCGTTCCGCTCGACGGGGCGGCGGCGTGCTCGGCGATGCTCATGAGTGGCCTCCGTTCGACGTGGTCGCGGTCTCGGCGAGCCGCGAGCGCTCGAGTTCGTCGCGAAGGAGCTGCCACTGCTCCTCGCGCTGGGGCGACCGATGGACGGTCACGTGTGCGAAGAGGTCTTCGGGGTTGAGGTCGGCGTCCGTGTTGAGCGCTGTGCGCATCGCCGCCGCGATCTCCTCTGCCCCGGCGGCGAAGCGTGCCTCGGTCTCGTCGTCGAGCACCCCGGTGGTGGTCAGATGGGCACGCAGACGCAGCAGCGGGTCCCGCGCCAGCCAGGCCTGCACCTCGTCACGCTCGCGGTATCGGGTGTCGTCGTCCGCGTTGGTGTGCGCCTGCATGCGGTAGGTGTGTGCCTCCACCAGCGAGGGGCCGCTGCCGGCGCGGGCGCGCCCGACGGCCTCCTGGAGCACCGCGAGCACGGCCGCGGTGTCGTTGCCGTCGACGCGCTGCCCCGGCATGCCGTAGCCGATCGCCTTGTGCGCGAGCGAGGGCGCCGCGGTCTGGCGGGACAGGGGCACGGAGATCGCGAACTCGTTGTTCTGCACGAAGAACACGACCGGCACCTGGAACACGGCGGCGAAGTTCATCGCCTCGTGGAAGTCGCCTTCGCTCGTCGCCCCGTCGCCGCACAGGGCGAGGACGACCGTGTCCTCGCCGCGGTGCTTCGCGGCCTGCGCGAATCCGACGGCATGCAGCAGCTGCGTCGCGAGGGGGGTGGCCTGCGGCGCGACGCGGTGCGCGCGGACGTCATAGCCCGAGTGCCAGTCGCCCTTGAGGAGCACCATCGCCTCCGCGGGCGCGACACCGCGGGCGATCACCGCTACGGAGTCGCGGTAGGTCGGGAACAGCCAGTCCGTGTCGGCGAGAGCCTGGGCCGCCGCGACCTGGCACGCCTCCTGGCCGTGGGAGGAGGGGTAGACCGCGAGGCGGCCCTGCCGGACGAGGGCGTTCGCCTGCTCGTTGATGCGGCGTCCTTCGACGAGACCGCGGTAGGCGGCGAGAAGCGAGTCCCGATCGGGCAGCGAGTACTGCTCGTCCGGAAACGCGGTGCCGTCCTGCTCGATCAGTCGCACCGGGGTGTCTCGCGGAAGCATGTCGGTGTGCAGCATCGTTCGCCCTCCTCGCCGAACTCGATGTCGCCAGCATGCCCGGGCGGTGACACTCATCCAATATCACGAGGCGAATCGTGGACGTCTGCACTCTCCGCACCCGTTCTCCGTTCAAAATGTCAGTATTCTGGCAGGGACGAAGGGGGTGCCATGACGGCCCTGGACGACACGGATCGCGCGATCCTCACCGAGCTGCGCCGCGACGCGCGCGCCTCCATGACCGCGATCGCCGACGCCGTGCACATCTCCCGCGCCGGTGCGCACGCTCGGATCAAACGGCTCACCGACGCCGGCGTGATCACGGGTTACACGGTGCGCACCGACCCCGTGCTCCTCGGCCACCACGCCAGCGCCTACGTCACCCTCGCGATCGAGCAGGCGACCTGGCAGGAGGTGAGCGCGCGGCTCCGCGCGATCCCCGAGATCGAGCACATGGCGCTCGTCGGCGGCGACTTCGACGTGCTGCTGCTGGTGCGCGCCAACGACGCCCGCGACCTCCGCAGGATCGTGCTGGAGGACATCCAGGCCATTCCGTCGATCCGCTCGACCAGGACCATCCTGATCTTCGAGGACTACGACCGCGCCTGACGCGGGCGCGGCTTCGTTCGCGAGCCGGGTCCTGCCGGTGTGCTTCCGCGGCATACTCACATGAGTATCGGAATATTGCTCTGACCGGGCTCTTTCCTGCTCTCAATGTCGGTGGCCCTCGCTTGACTGGGAACATGAACCAGCCCCTCGATGTGTTGACGGATGCCGTCGCCGGACTCGACGGCGTGCTGCGTTCCGGATCCATGGCGGCGCTCGGGGCGGCTGAGACGATGGAGCTCCTGAGGCTGGCGGGTGAGCTTCAGCGGCGAGTGGAAGCGGTGACGGTCGAGGCGGTGGCGAATGTCGATCCGCGACCGGCGGGCGCGGGCGAACCGGCCTTCTGCGGGCGGTTCGGGTGCCGATCGATGAACGAGCTGCTGCAGCGGGTCCTGCGGGTCGACGGAGCGGGAGCATCGCGGGTGGTGAAGGCGGCGGGGCTCGTACGGCGGGAGGTGGACCTGTCGTCGGGGGAATGGCTTCCCGCTCGGTGGCCCGCGCTGCGGGAGGCGCTGCTGGACGGGGCCGTCGGAGTGGCGGGGGTCCTCGCGGCCACCGGGCCGTTGGAGCAGGCCGGGGCCCGCGTGTCCATCGGCGACCGGTGGGCGGCGGATGCGCAGCTGGCGGCATACGCACGAGGCCTTGATGCGGTGGACGCCGAAGGCGACGCGGCCGCGCCGACGGAAGACGGCGATGGTGCGGTGCTCGCGGAGAGCGATGTCGTCATGGGCGGCGACGGGGTGGACGAGGGGACGGCCGAGGACAGCCCGACCGGACGCCGGGACGCGGGGCCGTCGGCGACTCCGGAGGACCTGCGGGTGCTGGCTCAGGTGATCGTGCAGTACCTCGACCCGAACGGAGCCGAGCCCGCCGAAGACATCGCGATGCGCGCGCGGGGCGTCGTGCTCGGCCGCGTGAAGGACGGGGTGGTGCCGATCCGCGGCGGTCTCCTTCCGGAGGTCGCGGGGCAGCTGCAGCGCGTCTGGGACGCATACCTCAACCCGAAGGTCGACGGACCGCCGCTCCCCGGCGTCCACTTCGAGCCCTCCGACGCCGATGAGGCGGTGGCCGCCCCCACGCTCGGCGCCGATGAACTGCCGTCAGGGGACGCGAGCGGCATGATCGACGGGCGCACACGGGCACAGAAGCAGCACGACGCCCTGGCAGCGGCACTCGGCGTCGCGGCACGGCACGACGAGATGCCCAGGCTCGGCGGCGCTGCGCCCACCTTGGTCGTGTCCGTGGCCGCCGAGGACTACGCGTCCGGGCGCGGATGGGCAGCCGTCGAGGGTATCGATGCTCCGGCCTCGATGCGCACGGCCGCCCACACCGCGTGCGGCGGAAGCGTGCAGCGGGTCGTGACGGGCGCGGGTGGGCGCATCATCGCCCTCGGAACGAGCGACAGGATCTTCACCGCGGCACAGCGCCGCGCGATCGGGCTGCGCGACGGCGAGTGCCTCATTCCCGGATGCCATGTGCCCGCGGCCTGGTGCGAGATCCATCACGTGCAGGAGCATGCGCTCGGCGGCCCCACGCACACCGACAACGGTGTGGCGCTGTGCTGGCACCATCACCGGACGCTCGACACGTCCGGCTGGCAGATCCGCATGGACGGTGGTGTTCCGCAGGTGCGTGGTCCCGCGTGGTGGGACCCCGCGCGGCGCTGGCGTAGACCCCGCGGTGCACTCCACTCCACGGTGCCGGGCGCGAGGCGAGCGGCTCCCCTCCGAACGTGATTCGGCGGGCGGGCATGACGACGGCTGATGCGGGACCGTCGCTCCGTGTGCTGACAGCTGCGGTGTGTGGGGCTGCTGCGGGATGCTGCGGGGTGCCGGGGAGTGCTGCGGGATGCTGCGAGGTGCTGCGGGGCGCTGCCGGGTGCTGCGGGGGCGCTGCCGGGCGCTGCGAGGTGCTGCGAGGTGCTGCGGAGTGCTGCCGGGCGCTGCGGGGCGCTCAGGAGTGCTGCGGGGCGTCGGGGAGTGCTGCGAGGTGCTGCCGGGTGTCGGGGAGTGCTGCGGGATGCGGCGGGGTGGTGCGGGGTGCGGCGTCCAGTGGCGGGAGGGCTTCTTTCGCACTAGGACATCTGCGGCGCGCTCCGCGACAAGTGCGGCGCGAGAGGGCGGCGGAGAATGAAGGAAGAAGACGACCGGCGTTCGCGCCGCGCCCCGCTCGAAGGAGAGACACCGATGTCCGAATCCGCCGCATCCGCCGCCGCACCCGCCGACGCCGCTCCCGCGACCGCCGAGGCCTCCGGAACCGCTGCCGCAGCTTCCGCGCCGGCGCCGAACTCGGCGGCCGCCGCAGCTGCTGCCCTGCTCGACCGCATCCAGGCGCCGGAGGGTGCCGGGCGGGAGATCCCGGACGCCGCGACGCGCGAGGTCATCGGCCGTGCCCCCGTCGCCTCGGTCGCCGACCTCGACGACGCCATCGCCCGTGCCAAGGCCGCGCAGCCGGCATGGGAGGCGCTCGGCCACGAGAAGCGCAGCGAACTGCTGCTCGCCGCGGCCGACGCGATCGACGCGAACGCGGAGGGTCTCGCGTATCTCCTGTCCCGGGAGCAGGGCAAGCCGCTGAACGGCCCCAACGCACGCTTCGAGCTCGGCGCCTGCTCGGCCTGGCTGCGCACCAACGCCACCACGGTCCTCGAGCCGCAGGTGCTCGTGGACGACGAGACGCTGCACGCCGAGCTCGTGTACAAGGCCGCCGGAGTCGTCGGCGCGATCGGTCCGTGGAACTGGCCGCTCATGATCACGATCTGGCAGATCGGGCCGTCGCTCCGCATGGGCAACACGGTCGTCGCGAAGCCCAGCGAGTACACACCGCTGAGCGTCCTGGCGATGCTGGCCGTCATGAACGAGGTGCTCCCGCCGGATGTGCTGATCGGCGTCTCCGGCGACCGCGAGGTGGGCGCGCGCCTGGCGTCGCACCCGGACATCGCCAAGATCATGTTCACCGGCTCGACGGCCACCGGTCGCCGCATCATCGAGAGCTCGGCAGGCAATCTCGCCCGGCTGACGCTCGAACTGGGCGGCAACGACGCCGGCATCGTGCTCCCCGGCACCGACGCCGCGGCCATCGCCGAAGACCTGTTCTGGGGTGCCTTCATCAACACCGGACAGACCTGCGCGGCCATGAAGCGCCTCTACGTGCACGACTCCGTGTACGACGACGTGGTCGACGCGCTCGCCGCGATCGCCGAGCAGGTCCCCATGGGCAACGGGCTGGACGAGGGGAACGTGCTCGGTCCGCTCCAGAACCGTCCGCAGTTCGACATCGTCAGCCGTCTCGTCGACGACGCGAGGAGTCGCGGCGCTCGCGTCGTCACGGGTGGCGAGCCCGCCTCCGATCTGGGCGAGCTGTTCTACCGGCCGACCATCGTCGCCGACATCGACAACGACGCGGCACTCGTGCAGGAGGAGCAGTTCGGTCCGGCGCTGCCCGTGATCCGCTACAGCGACGTGGACGAGGCGTTCGAGCTGGCGAACGCACTCGACGTGGGCCTCGGCGCCTCCGTGTGGTCGAGCGACCCCGACGCCGCCCGTGAGGTCGCGTCCCGCATGCAGTCCGGCACGGTGTGGATCAACTCGCACGGTGGACTGCACCCCATGGTGCCGTTCGGCGGCGTGAAGAGCTCCGGCTACGGCCTGGAGTTCGGCGTCGAGGGGTTGAAGTCCGTCGCCGTGACCCAGGTCGTCTCCGGCCCGGGCCGGAAGGCCTGACCGTGGCAGCAGACGGGCAGGCTTCGGGCGGTACAGCGGCAGACGGTACAGCAGCGGGCGGTCCCGCGGTAGAGGCTGCCGCGGCGGGGGACCGCGCTGGCGGCGATCGTGTGGGACGCGTGCGATCGGCGATCGTCGTGGGGGCAGGCACCTCCGGAGCCATCGTCGCGCGGCGCTTGACCGATGCGGGCGTCTCCGTGACGCTCGTGGAGGCGGGCGGCTACGACACGAACCCTGCGATCCACGACCCGTCGCGCGCGGGCGAGCTGTGGCACTCCGCCGAGGACTGGGACTTCTTCACCGTCCCGCAGCCCGGGGCGGGCGGCCGGCGGCTGCACCTGCCGCGCGGCAAGGTCACCGGCGGCTCCCACGCCCTCAACGCCATGATCTGGGTGCGCGGCGCCGCCTCCGACTACGACGGTTGGGCCGCAGCGGGCGCGACGGGCTGGGGCTGGTCCGACGTGGAGCCGATCTTCGACGCGATCGAGAACGACCTGCTCCCGGTGACCGACGACTACGCGCTCTCGCCCATCCAAGCGTCGATCATCGACGCCGCGGTGCAGGAGGGGCTTCCGCGCAACGAGAACTACAACGGCGGCACGCTCGACGGCGTCTCGCAGCAGCAGGTGACGATCCGCGACGGGCGGCGGGTGAACACCTGGACGGCCTATGCGCAGCCGGTCGCGGGCGAGATGACGATCCTGACGGGCCGCGCGGTGCACTCCGTGATCGTGCGTGACGGTCGCGCGGTCGGCATCCGCCTGGGCGAGGGGGACGACACCGAAGAGGTCTACGCCGACGAGGTGATCCTGTCCGCCGGCGCCATCGGCACCCCCGTGATCCTGCTGCGCTCCGGGATCGGGCCCGCCGCCGAGCTGGAAGCCCTCGGCATCCCGGTCGTCCTCGACGCGCCGGGCGTCGGCAAGAACCTCCACGACCACTTGCTCTCGCCCGTGGTGTTCGCGACCGATGCGAAGCCTGTGGGGCCGCCCGAGCCGGGGGTCTCGGTGACGCAGAGCCACCTCTTCTGGCGCAGCCGCGAGGGCCTCAGCGAACCCGACACGCAGCCCATCCACTTCTCCGTGCCCATGTGGGGCGAGCTGGAGCCGCGCGGCACCGACGGGTTCACGCTCATGGCCGGACTCGTCACCCCGTACAGCCGCGGCGAGCTGCGGCTCACCGGACCCGGCCTCGACGATCTGCCGCTCATCGACCTCGCGGCGTTGGAGGATCAGCGTGATGCCGAGGCGCTCGCGGCCTCCGTGCGCCAGTGCCGCCGTATCGGCACACGCCCCGCACTCGCGGAGGAGTGGGGCGCGCGCGAGGTGTACCCGGGGCCGGACGTCGAGGATGCCGAGATCGAGGACTGGGTGCGGCGCACGGCCATCACGTACCACCATCAGGTCGGCACGTGCCGCATGGGCAGTGATGCGCAGGCCGTGGTCGACCCGGAGCTGCGGGTGCGCGGCATCGACGGGCTCCGCGTGATCGACGCCTCCGTCATGCCGACCGTGCCGACGGGCAACACCAACGCCCCGGCCGCCATGATCGGCGAGCGCGGCGCCCGCTTCGTGCTGGCGGGCTGAGGAGCCGGCCGTGCGCGCTTCGGTATCGACGACTCCGGCAGGCGCTGCGCGCACCTCGACAGCCTGTGCTGCCGCGCGTTCGGGCGGAGAGGAAGCCGTGGCGCGATTGGTCGGAGAATGTCCTGCCGCGCCGACGGCGGAGGAGACTGCCGCGCGCACCTCGAAAGCCTGCGCCGAACGCGTGGCGGCAGGCGCCGCGCGCACCTCGAAAGCCTGTGCTGCCGCGCGGTCGGCGGGAGAGGAAGCCGTGGGGGAGCGGGCTGCCGCGCGGTCGGTGGGAGGGATTGCCGTGCGGTCAGCGGGAGGGCGGGGCGGCTGGACGACGCAGCGTCGTCAGGAGGGCGGCCAGCGCGTCGTTCAGTCGCCCGTCTCCCGCGGAGTCCGGCATCAGCACGGAGATCATCTGCCAGCCGGCGTTGCGGGAGGCGATCTCGTTCACGGCGGTCTCGATGTCGATGTGGTCCGCGAGCTCTCCGTCCTCCCTGGCCTCGACCAGGCACTGCCGGAACAGGTCCCGCCAGTGCAGGTTGTTGACGCGGTGGATGCGAGTGACCTCCTCGTCTTGCGAGGCGTGGTCCCAGAACGCGATGACCACCTTGGCGTACAGGGGGCCGTTGGGGCTGTAGGGGAGGATCTCGCGGCACATGCGCTCCAGCGCCTCGAGGCCCCGCATCCCCTCGATGCCCGCGTGGATGCGGTCGTTCGCCAGGGTGTACAGCCGCAGGAACGCCGCCGTCAGCACACTGCGCTTGTCGGGGAAGTAGCGCGCGATCGCGCCGTGCGCATATCCGGCCTCGGTCGCGATCTCCCGCATCGTGAGGTTGTCGAATCCCACCCGGATGATCACCTGGGTCGCCGCGTCCGCGATGTGCTGGCGGCGCTCCTCATGGTCCACGATCTTCGGCATCGCACTCCTTCGTTCCCCTCAGACTCTTTCATATGCCGTTTTTAGTCACCACTCGGTGACGAATGTAACCCGATCGTAACCCGCGCCGCCCATGGCGCGAGTACGATCTTTAAAATCACCAGCCGGTGACTAACTCGAAGAGGAGTTCCCATGAACAGCAAGCGACTCGCACGCCGCGCCGCCGGCGCCCTGGTGGCGGTCGGCGTCTTCGCGCTGGCGGCCTGCACCTCGGCGCCGAGCGACACCCCCTCCGGCGGGGGCGGCGAGCTGACCACGCTCAAGGTCGCCACCATCGGCCTCGTCTCGGACGGCGCGCTGATGCTCGGCCAGGAGCAGGGCTTCTTCGAGGAGGAGGGTCTGAAGATCGAGACCTCCGTCGTCGCCAACCCGCCCGCCGGCCTCGCCGCCGCGCAGAGCGGACAGGTCGACATCGCGTACGCCCCCAGCATCCCGCTGCTGAACGCGCTCGCCAGCGGCGTGCCGCTCAAGGTCGTGGCACCCGCCGACGGCTACGTCCCCGGTGCCGCCGACGCCGAAGACCCCGCCGAGGTCGACGACACCGGCCTCTACGCCTCGACGGCGAGCGGCATCACCGAGGTCGCCGACCTGGAAGGCGCCACCATCGCGATCCCCGCACGCAAGGCCCAGCTCGAAGTCGTCATCTCCGACGCGCTCGACCGCGCAGGCGTCTCCCCCTCTTCCGTCGAGTGGGTCGTGCTGGACTTCACCTCGGCCGTCGCCGCGCTCGCGAGCGGCAACGTCGACGCCGCGGGACTCGTGAGCCCCTTCACGGGCGAAGCGGCGGCCGCCGGAGCGACGTTCGTCTCCGCTCCCTCGGTCGGCTTCTTCGAGGAGGGCGCTGTCGGACTGTGGACCGCGGGGGAGAGCACCCTCTCGGGCAAGGCCGACGCGATCGCCGCCTTCCAGCGCGCGATCGTCAAGAGCAACGCCTACGCCATGGAGCACCCGGAGGACGCGATCCAGGCCGGTATCGACGCGACGGGCTCCACGCTCACGGTCGACGAGATCAAGCTGCCCTACTGGCCTGCGGAGGTCGCCCCCATCGACCTGGAGCGCGTGAACGAGAAGCTCGTGAAGCTCGGATTCCTGCCCTCCGCGGTCGACCTCGAGGGCGTCGTCGTCGCCGCGGAGTGATCGCCATGACCCGAACCCCTCTCCTTCCCCCGCTCGTCGGAGCGGCCGGCGTCCTCGCGGCGCTGGCCCTCTGGGAGTGGTCGGCGACCGCCGGCCCGCTCGCCGCCTCGCCCCTTCCCGCCGCGACGGTCGCCCTCGCCGAGGCCGGCCGACTGCTCGCCACCCCCGCCACCTGGGCCGCGCTGGGGGACACGCTCACCATGGCGCTCGTCGGGCTCGTGCTCGCGATCGTGATCGGCGTGGTGCTCGGTGTCGCCATCGGCACCTCGCCGCTCGCGATGCACGCCACGCGCGTTCCCCTGGAGTTCCTCAAGCCCATCCCGCCGATCGTGATCCTGCCGATCGTGGTCCTCGTGCTCGGACCGACGCTGAGCATGGGCATCTTCCTGGTGTTCTTCGGCTGCTTCATCGCGATCGCGGTACAGGCCTCGGCAGGTGTCTTCGACACCGACCCGGTGGCCAGGGCGACGGGCCGCTCCTACGGCATGGGTCGCGGGGAGATCCTCGGCCGGATCGTGCTGCCCAGCGCACTGCCCTACATCGGCACCGCCGTCCGCGTGGCCGCGCCGACCTCCCTCGTCGTGGCCGTGGTCGCAGGTCTTCTCGGCGGTGGTCCCGGCCTCGGACAGAGCCTCCTGCTGTCGCAGATCAGCGGCAACCAGGCGCAGCTGTTCGCCTACGTGCTCATCCTCGGGGCGCTCGGCCTGCTGGTGCAGGGCCTCAGCCAGTGGGGCGAGCGGCGCCTACTGCACTGGCACCCCCAGTACCGGAAGCAGGCCGTGTGATGACGCTCACCACCTCCATCCAGACACCGTCCCGTCTGGCGCGGCGCCGCGGTCAAGGCCCCCTCCCGCGCGGCGTCCTCATCGGCGCCGAGATCGCGGTGCCCGTGCTGCTGCTCGCCCTGTGGTGGTTCGCCTCCGCGGCCTCCACCAACGCGTTCTTCCCGCCGCTGCAGGTGATCCTGCAGCGCCTGTGGCAGCTCGTGCAGACGCCCGCGTTCCTGCTCGACGTCGCCTCCTCCGTGGGCAACCTCGCGCTGTCGTTCGTGCTGGCGACCGTGATCGGCGTGCTGCTCGGCCTCGTGCTGGGCCTGATCCGTCCGCTCAGCTGGTTCGTCGAGCCGACGGTGCACTTCTTCCGCGCCATCCCGCCCGTGGCCCTCGTGCCGATCTTCGTCTCGCTGATCGGCTTCGGCACCGAGACGCGCATCCTCTCGATCACGCTCGCCGCGGTGTTCCCGATCCTCATCTCCACGATCGACGGGGTGCGCGCGGGGGAGCCGACGCTCGACATGGTGAGCCGCGTGTACCGGCTCACCGGACCGGAGCGCCTTTTCTCGGTCATGCTGCCGGCC
Organism: Microbacterium sp. p3-SID336; assembly: GCF_025143365.1. Taxonomy (GTDB): domain Bacteria; phylum Actinomycetota; class Actinomycetes; order Actinomycetales; family Microbacteriaceae; genus Microbacterium. Next base: position 22,159 of record NZ_JALXPE010000040.1, read on the forward strand.
GCGGGACCCCGCATCCTCTCCGGCATGCAGGTCAGTCTCATCACGGCGTTCGTCGTGATGATCGCGAGCGAGATGCTCGGCTCGTCGACCGGTCTGGGCGCGGCGACCCTGCTCGCGCAGCAGTCCTTCGCGATCCCCGACATGTGGGTGGGCATCCTCGTCCTCGGCATCATCGGCTACGCCGCCACCGCCCTGTTCACCCTCTTCCGGCGCCGCGTGCTGCGCTGGTACATCGCCTCCCAGCAACAGGAGAAGAACGCATGACCATCACCGACCACGCCCCCGTGCGCCTGAGCGTCGAGGGACTCGCCAAGTCCTACCAGACCAAGAACGGTCTCGTCCCCGTGATCGCCGACCTCACGTTCGAGGTGCGCGCGGGCGAGGTGTGCTGCATCGTCGGCCCGTCCGGCATCGGCAAGACCACGCTGCTGAAGTGCCTCACCGGACTGCAGGGCATCACCGCGGGCACGGCCGCGATCGACGGCGTGCCCATCGACGGACCGCCGCAGGAGATGGCGCTTGTGTTCCAGGAGTACACGCGCTCGCTCATGCCGTGGCTCACGGTCGAGAAGAACGTGCGGCTGCCGTTGAAGCACCTCCGTCTTCCCGCCGCGGAGCGCGAGGAGCGGATCACCGCCGCGCTCGCCGCGGTGGGGCTCGCCGGCGCGGAGACGAAGTTCCCGTGGCAGCTCTCCGGCGGCATGCAGCAGCGCGTCGCGATCGCCCGTGCCATCGCCTACCGCCCCGAGGTGCTCGTGATGGATGAGCCCTTCGCCTCGGTCGACGCGCAGACGCGCTTCGAGCTCGAAGACCTGTGCCTGCGGATCCGCGACCAGTTCGGCATGACCATCGTGATCGTGACCCACGACATCGACGAGGCGGTCTACCTCTCCGACCGCGTCGTCGTGCTGGGGGAGCGGCCCGCCAAGGTCACCGAGATCATCGACATCGACCTCGGCGCGCGCGACCAGCTGACCACGCGCGCCCTCCCGGCGTTCGCCGAGCTGCGCACCCGCATCTTCGAGCTGATCAGGAGGGCAGGCTGAATGGCGGCCGCAGACGGCGCCCGCGGGTACGAGCGCTTCGAGGGGATCGCGGCGGAGTTCACGTCGGAGTCCGAGCCGTGGTGGCCGGAGCCGCGGCGGGCGCGCGCGGGCGCGCCCAACGTGATCGTGATGCTGATCGACGACCTGGGCTTCAGCGACCTCGGTCCGTTCGGCAGTGAGATCGAGACGCCGCACATCGACGGACTCGCCGCCGACGGGTGGGTGTTCACGAACTACCGCACCGCGCCCATGTGCTCCCCGGCCAGGGCCGCACTGCTCACCGGACTCAATCCGCACCGCGCCGGCTTCGGCTTCGTGGCGCACATCGACCCCGGCTACCCCGGATTCTCGTGCGAGCTCCCGGCGGCGGCCCCCACGCTCGCCGAGTCGCTGCGCGCGGGCGGCTACGCGACCTTCATGGTGGGGAAGTGGCACCTCACGCTGGAGTCGCGCCTGCACGATGGCGCCGACCGCAGCACCTGGCCGCTGCAACGCGGCTTCGACCGCTACTTCGGCAGCATGGACGGCTTCACCGCCCTGCACCACCCGCACCGCCTCGTGCAGGACAACACGGTGGTGGATGTGCGCGAGTTCCCCGACGGCTTCTTCCTCACGGACGAGCTGACCGACCGCGCGATCGGCATGATCGACGACCTCCGCGTGAACGACCCGGAGCGGCCCTTCTTCCTCTACTACGCGCACACGTCCGTGCACGGGCCGATCCAGGCCAAGGACGTCGACATCGCGAAGTACCGCGGCCGCTACGAGGCGGGCTGGAACCGGCTCAGGGAGCAGCGGTTCGCCCGTCAGCGCGAGCGCGGCATCGTCCCCGCGCACGCGGAACTCCCGGAGGACGCCATCGCCGACGGCGGCAGCATCCCCGCATGGGACGCGCTCGACCCCGAGGAGCAGCGCCTGTTCGCCCGGCACATGGAGGTGTACGCGGCCGCCGTCGACGAGATCGACCAGAGCGTCGGGCGGCTGCTCGACCGGCTGGAGCGCAGCGGTGAGCGCGACAACACCATCGTCGTGATCGCGAGCGACAACGGCGGCACCGCGGAGGGCGGCCCGACCGGCACCCGCAGCTACTTCGCCCAGTTCGGCGCGAACGGACCGATGCCGGAGGGGTGGGTGCGCGACGTGCCCCGCGACGTGGAGGAGATCGGCGGCCCGCGGCTCTTCGGGCAGTATCCGACAGGGTGGGCGCGCGTGTCGAACACCCCGTTCCGCTCGTTCAAGGCCACCACGTACGAGGGCGGCGTGCACGCGCCGCTGATCATCTCCTGGCCGGACGCCCCCGCCGCGGGCGGACTGCGCGACCAGTTCGTGTTCGTGTCCGACCTCGCGCCCACCCTGCTGGAGCTGTGCGGTGTGCCACCGCTCGACGAGCGCCACGGGCGGCCGGCGCCGGTGATGGACGGCGGCAGCATCGCGCGCGTGCTCGCCGACCCGCAGGCCGAGGGGCGCGAGGCGCAGTACTTCGAGTGCGTCGGGCGACGAGCGATCGTGGTGGACGGCTGGAAGGCGCTGTCGACCGTGCCGCCGACGCGCGACGAGGGGCCGGAAGGAGGGGTGTGGGAGCTGTACGACCTCACCGCCGACCCGACAGAGACCCGCGACGTGTCCGCGCAGCACCCCGAGCGCGTGCGGGCCCTCGCGGCGCGCTGGCACGCAGAGGCCTGGCGCAACACCGTGTTCCCGCTGGACGACGAGGGGGCGCTGTTCCGGCTGCGACCCGACACCGAGGAGCCCCTGTCTGCACCCGTCGACCTCATCCCGTTCCGCCCGCCGCTGGAGCGCTTCCGCTCGTCGAAGCTCACGGTGCTGCGGTCGTTCGCGGTGGAGGCGGACCTTGTGGCGCACGCGGACGCCGCCGGGGTGATCGTGGCCCACGGCGACCAGGGCGGCGGCTACCTGCTGGCCCTGCACGAGGGCGCGCCGCTGCTGGCGTACAACGCCTACGGCCGCATGCACCGCGTCCGCGGCGAGGCCCTCGCGGCAGGAGAGCACCGCCTGGTGCTGCGCGTCGACGAACTGCCCGAGCTGCGGTGGCGGCTGACCCTCGACGTGGACGGCCGGGAGGTCGCGTGTATCGCCGAGGTGCCGATGCTGCTCGGCATGGCGCCGTTCACGGGCATCAGCGTGGGGTACGACTACGGCGGCCCCGTCGACTGGGAGCTGTACGAGGCGCACCGCTCGTACCCGTTCCGCGGGGGAGAGCTGCGTCGCGTGCGCTACGTGCCGGGCGACCGCTCGCCGTACGACCCGACCGTGCTGCGCGCCGTGGGCAGAGCGATGCTCGCGGTCGCGGACTGATCGTGGCTGGCGTCGGCGTCTGAGGGGTCGCCGGCGCCAGCTGCTGGGTGTGGACCGTGGGCCCGCGTGCGCGCGAGGTGCACGAGGTGCGCGAGGTGCACGAGGTGCGCGAGTGGGATGAGTGCGTGCGATCAGCCGAGAGCGCGACGGCTGTGTCAGGCCGCGAGGTGGGCCAGCGCGATCAGGGCGAGCGCGACAACGCCGAAGCCGCTCGCGAACACGGTCAGCACGAGCGGCAGGGCCCCGCCCGGCAGGAGACCGTCGGCGCGACCCGTGAGCACGGCGCTGGCCCTGACCTGCCGTCGCCGCGCCGCCACCCACAGCAGCGCCGCCGTGCCCACACCGAGCACGCCGGGCACGAAGCCCCACGCCTCGGTGCCCGCCGGGAGCACCAGCGGGAAGATGCGCAGCGACAGCAGGGAGCCGATCGCGATCGCCAGGGCCGTGCGCCGCCACGCCAGCTCCGTGCGCTCCGGCTGCAGACCGGGGTCGTACGGCCGGTCCGCCTCCGTGGCCTCACGTCGCATCAGTCGCGTCCGCTCAGCGCCACAGCACGCCCGCGAGCACGAGCAGCCCCACCGACACCACGACCACCGCCAGCAGCACGGCGGAGAACGCGCCGGGAAGCGGCCGGGACTGGCGCATCGCCCGCTCCGCGCGCATCCACTCCCACCACGCGAGCGGGGCCACCGCGGTGCCGGCGATCACGAGCAGCAGCGAGGCCGCGAGACGGAAGCCCGGATGCAGGTCGAGCCCGAGGACCTCCAGCGCGACGCCGCCCGCGATCAGTGCGAGGCCGGTGCGCGTCCACGCCAGGAACGTGCGCTCGTTGGCGAGCGAGAACCGGGGGTCGGGCTCCTCTCCGACACGGTAGACGGAGGAGGGGAAGCGGCGCATGGCCTCATGGTAGCGGGGCACCGGCCGCTCAGCGCTCGTGCACGGGGCGACCGGCGAACCAGGTCGACACGACCTCGGTGTGCACGATCTCCTCCGCGGGGCCGCCGATCGCATCGCGTTCGAGGACCACGAAGTCGGCCGACTTGCCCGCTGTGAGCGAGCCGGTCTCGCCGCCGAGTCCCATCGCCGTGGCGGCGTTGATCGTGAAGACCTCCAGCGCCTCCTCCGCCGTGAGCGCCTGCTCCGGCCACAGCGTGCCGGGCGCCCGGCCGAGCGGATCGGCGCGCGTCACGAGTCCCTGCAGCCCCTCGAGCGTGTTCGGCGACTCGCTCACCGGCCAGTCCGAGCCGCCCGCCACGAGCGCGCCCGCGTCGAGCAGCGCGCGGTTGGGCTGCGAGTGCTCCGCCCGCTCGCCCAGCACGTCGGCCAGCGCCTGCGGGATGACGCCCGGGTACCAGATGAAGGGGGAGATGTCGGCGGACACGTCGAGCGCCGCGAGCCGCGGGATGTCGCTCGGGGCGAGGAACTGCCCGTGCGCGATCTGCACCGGGGTGGTGACGCCCTCGCCGCGCACGCGCTCGGCGGCGTCCAGCACGAGCCGCGCCGAGCCGTCGCCCGTGCAGTGCACCTTGGCGCCGAGGCCGCGCTCGGCGACCGCCCGCAGCCAGTCGGTGAGCTCGTCCAGCGTCATCGTTGTCTCGCCGTGGAAGTGCGCGCCGTGCACGGGGTCGGCCGGGTACGGGTCGAGGAACGAGGCCGTGCGCGCGGGCGGCACGCCGTCGAGGAAGATCTTGACGAAGTCTGGACGGTGATGCGCCGTGCGGAACTCCTCGCCGCGGTCGAGCAGGGGCGTGCCGATCGGGTCGAAGCCGAAGATCTCGTCGTTGATGAGCAGCGAGGACACGACCCAGGCGTGCAGCTCGTCGGCGCGGTCGAGCCCGGCCAGCGCGGCCAGGATGTCTACCGAGACCCCGGCGTCCTGGAACGCGGTGATGCCGAACGAGTTGAGCAGCTCCACGCCCCGGCGCGAGGCCGCCGCATGCTGCTCCGGCGACAGTCCGCCGCTGCGGTCGTACGCCTCCTGCACCGGGATGCCCGCGGCCTCCAGCAGCACACCGGTCGGGGTGCCGTCGTCCGGGTCGAGCAGCGTCACCCCCGAGGAGGGAAGGTGCGCGGCCGTGATGCCCGCGAGCTCCAGGGCGCGGCTGCTCGCCCAGCGGTTGTGGCGCGAGTCCTCCATGAGCGCGACAGGGCGCCCGCCGGCGGCCTCGTCGAGGCGCAGCCGCGTCGCCGTGTTCGCGAGCGAGGGCAGGAGGGTCGTGGCGATGGCGCCGCCGACGATCCAGGCGTCCTCCGGCAGGGTGGCCGCCTTCTCGCGCACCCGGTCCAGGATCTCGTCCAGGGTGAGCGACGGCGCGAGCGACAGCTCGAACAGCTCCGTGCGGCCCGCCAGCGCGTGATGGTTGTGCACGTCGACGAAGCCGGGGTACACGGCGGCGTCGCCGACCTCGAGCAGCTGCGTGCGGCGACCGCGGAACGCGTCCACGTCCGACCGGGCGCCCACCGCGAGGATGCGGCCGTCACGGACGGCGAACGCCTCGGCGGCGGGGGCGGAGCGGTCGGCCGTGCGGATCACGGAGCCGGTGACGATGAGGTCGGCGACGTCCGTCATGTCAGATGTCTCCGAAGGTCGCGGGCTCGAGCTCGGGCGTGTGGTGCGTGGTCGACAGCAGCCGGCCGTGGGCGCCGAACGTGAAGTGCGTCGGCACCTCGCCCGTCTCGTCGAGACCGAACAGCACGCCGTGCGAGCGGATCGCGTTCACGTCGCGGTGGTCGGCGATCGTGACCGAGGCGCACGGGATCACCTTCTCGCGCCAGGCGAACACGTAGATGCCGGGACGCACCTCCCACACGCTGTTCTCGTCCGTGTCCGCAAGACCACGCTCGGGGCCGGCGAGGCACTGCCACGAGTACCAGCGCGGGGAGAGGTACACGTGCTCGTAGGCGTGCTCCTCGCTGTACACCCACTCCACGCGGCGGCCGATGAGCGTCATGGTCGGAGCGGCCTCCGCGCCCGTGACCTCCGCGCCCTCGATCGTGCCGGGTGCGAAGTGGTGCTGCACGCGCGTGCGGCCCTGCTCCGGCGCGGGGAGGATGTCGGAGATCACGGCCAGGGAGCGGCCGTGGCGCAGGTCGAGGATGAGCGACACGGCCTCGTTCGGCAGGTAGCGGTGGTGGAACTGCACGAAGTACAGCTCGTCATCGACCTCGAACGCCTCGTAGTCGTCGGTGTCCGATGCGGGCTCGGTGGCGTCGTCCTGCCCGGGGCGGTAGTCCCAGGTGACCGTGGTGTCGTCGAAGCGGTGCACGATGCGGGTGCCGCGGGCGTCGACCACGGTGATCTCGCGACCGCTGAGCGCGGTGCTGTGCGGGGCCCTGTTGGCGTCGAAGCCGGGGGCGAGTCCCTCCAGCGGCAGCCAGGTGGAGGTGTCGGCGGGGTTGAGCGTCGTCGTCATGGGTGTCTCCTTCGTTCGACGGGTGAGGTGTGCGGGTGTCAGCGGTCGCTGAAGCGCTCCAGGTCGGAGGCGAGACCGTCGTAGACGGCGGGCTTGGCGCGCTTCAGGTAGGCGGCGTAGACGATGCCGCCGATCAGCGCGAGCACGAGCAGCAGCGGCATCAGCCGGATCGCGAGCTCCTCCGAGCCGGCCACGATGTTGAAGTTCACGATGGCCAGGATCGAGATCGCGGCGATGCCGAGGAACCCGATGCCGGGGGCGATGAACGTGCTCCACCAGCGCTGGTCGCCCTTGCGGCGGAAGTACACGACGATCGAGATCGCCGCGAGCCCCTGCAGGATCAGCACGCTCAGCGTTCCGAAGCCGAGCATGGCGGGGACGAGCGTGAGGATCGGGTCGGCCCCGGCGATCGCGAACAGGATCGCGACGACGCCGGCGAACCCGGCCTGCACGATGCCCGCGAGCTGCGGGGCGCCGTTGGGGCGGGTGCGGGCGAGGGCCTGCGGCAGGATCCTGGCGCGCCCGAGCGAGTACAGGTAGCGCGTGGCGGAGTTGTGGAACGCGAGCATCGCGGCGAACAGGCTCACCAGCAGCAGCACCATCATCACGGTGGTCAGCGGGCCGCCCAGGTACTGCTGCGACAGCGAGAAGATGAGATCGCCGGTCGGCAGGTGTTCCAGCGCCGTGGCCTGCGCCTGCGCCACGCCGGTCGCGCTCACCACGGCCCAGGTCGTGACGCCCAGGATCACGCCGATCGCGATGATCGAGGTGTAGGTGGCGCGCGGGATCGTGCGCAGCGGCTGCTTCGCCTCCTCGCTGAACAGCGCCGTCGCCTCGAAGCCGAGGAAGCCGGTGGCCGCGAGCAGCAGCCCGATCGGGAGGGAGCCGGAGAACACGGCCTCGGGGCTGAACGCCGACACGTCGTAGCCGGTCTGCACCAGCACGGAGATGTCGAACACGACCAGCATCAGCACCTCCAGCACGAGGCAGACGCCCAGCACCTTGGAGCTGAAGTCCACGCCGATGCGCGCGAGCACGAAGCACACCACGATCGACAGCAGGCCCCACACGAGCCAGTTCACGTCGAGACCGGTGAGGTCGCGGATGATCGTCTGCATGAAGAAGCCGCTGGTGCCGATCGTGCCGACCACGAAGAAGTTGTAGCCGAGCGTCGCGATCAGTCCGGCGACGAGCCCGCCCGTGCGGCCGAGGCCCTTCACGACGAACGCGTAGAACCCGCCCGCGTTGACCAGCTGCTTCGACATCTGCGCGTAGCCCACCGCGAACAGCAGCAGGATCGCCGCGACGAGGAAGAACGACATGGGCGTGCCGCCGCCGTTGCCGAGGGCGATCGCCAGCGACGCGACGACCACGATCCCGGTGAGCGGGGCGACCGCGGCCAGGACGAGGAAGACGATTCCGGCGACGCCGAGGGCGCCCGGTCGGAGGGAGGTGTGGTGGTGCGGCGTCGTGGACGCGGTGATCTGCTCTGCCACGTCGGCTCCTTTGCTCGGTGACGGCCGTGCGGACACGGCATCGACGACGAGGGGAATCGTCGATAGAGCGAGTCTGCTCGTCGGCCGGTCCTGCCGCTTGACCGTGAGCGAAGGACGATGGTGCCACCGCGCACACCCCGCCGTGGCCGGTTCAGGCGCCCCTGCGGAGGGGAGCAGGATGACCGGGACGACACCGCCGCCGTCACTCGGCTCCGACCGGGTGCCCGGCGGCACGGGAGGACGACATGGACCTGCGGCTCGACGGCACGACCGCGCTCATCACCGGCGCGGGGAGCGGTATCGGCCGTGCCACCGCGCTCGCGCTCGCCGCCGAAGGAGTGCGCGTGGCGCTGCTCGACCGCGATGCTGCGGCCCTCCGCGACACGGCGCGGTCGTGCGCGGACGCGGTGCTGCTGGCGGCCGACGTCACGGCGGAGGAGCAGGTCGCCTCGGCGGTCGCGGCCGGGGTCGACGCGCTCGGCGGACTGGACGCGGTGGTGTGCTGCGCCGGGGTCTCCGGTCCCGTCGGCACCCCGGTCGAGCAGACCGCGCTCGAGGACTGGAACCGAGTGCTGGCGGTCAACGTGACCGGGGCGTTCCTCGTGCTCAAGCACGCGCTCCCCGCTCTGCGGAAGGCGGCCGCGGCGTCCGTGGTGCTGCTTGCGAGCGACTCCGCCGTCGTCGCGTCGCCGGGCATGGCGCCGTACTGCGCATCGAAGGCCGCCCTGGTGCAGTTCGGCCGTGCGCTGTCGGTCGACCTCGCCGGCACCGGCGTGCGGGTGAACACCGTGGCTCCGTCGATCGTCGACACCCCGATGAGCCGCGGCGACCTGGGGATCGAGGCCTTCGCCGAGCCGGGCTTTCCGGTGCAGACCGCGGCGGAGGTCGCCGCGCACGTGGCCTACCTGGTGTCGCCGCGCAGCCGGGCCGTCAACGGCACCACGCTGCTGAGCGACTTCGGGTACACCGCCCGTTCGGGTTTCCCGGCCTGACGCGTCCGCGTCGAGCCACGATCGCGCGCACGCGCCAGAGCACACAACAGGAGCACACATGGGAACCGTGGTCGGATCGAGCGTCTCGGGACGCGTCGTCGTCATCACCGGGGGCGGCACGGGCATCGGCGCGGCCGTCGCGGAGCGCTTCGCGGCGGAGGGGGCCCATGTGGTCGTCGTCGGCCGCAGGCCCGAGCCGCTGCAGGAGGTGGAGCGGGCCGTCGGCGCGGTGCCCATCGTCGCCGACGCGGCGGACACGACCTCCGCGAAGGCCGCGGTGGCGGAGATCCTCGCCCGCTTCGGCCGCATCGACGTGCTGGTCGCGAACGCCGGAGGGCACGGCTTCTCGCCCGTGGCCGAGACCGACGACGCGAGCTGGGAGGCGGCGATCCGCGCGAACCTCACCACCGCGTTCACCATGGCGCGCGAGGCGCTCCCGGCGCTGATCGAGGCGAAGGGGCAGATCGTGATCGTGTCGTCCCTTGCGGGGCTCTTCGCCGGTCCGTCGGTGGCCGGATACACCGTGGGCAAGCACGCGCTGATCGGCCTGACCCGCACGCTCGCCCGCGACTACGGTCGGCACGGCGTACGCGTGAACGCGATCTGCCCCGGCTGGGTGCAGACGCCGATGGCGGACGAGGAGATGGACGAGTTCGCCTCGCACGCGGGCCTCGGCTCGCGGGAGGAGGCGTATGCCACGGTCACGGTCGACGTGCCGCTGCGACGGCCGGCCCGTCCGGCGGAGATCGCCTCGGTCGTGCGGTTCCTGGGCTCGGGGGAGTCCTCCTACATCACGGGTGCCGTGATCGTCGCGGACGGCGGCTCGCACGTGGTGGACGTCCCCACGATCGCGTTCGACCACGCCGGCATGTGACAGCGGCGCCGCGGCTGAGCCCGGCAGACGTGGGTACCGCACGACGGAAGCGGGGACTGCGGTCGCCGGGGACGTGACCGAGACCGTGGGCGCGTCGGTGCGGCCGTGATCGGGGCGGTGCCTCCGTGACCGGGGGCGCCGCAGCGGAGGCCGAGCGTCAGTCGATGTGCAGCGCGAAGCCGTCGTCGGACGGGAGCACGCGCACCTGCGTGAGGTCGTCCACGTGCGCGGTGGGGGCGTGCGCTGCGGCGTGCGGGCCGATGCCGATCACGCGCATCCCCGCGGCGTGCGCGGCCTGGATCCCGGCGCCGGAGTCCTCGAACACCACGCAGTCCGCGGGGTCGACCCCGAGCGTGCGCGCCGCGAGCAGGAACCCCTCGGGGTCGGGCTTCGACGCCGACACGCTCTCGGCCGTCACGGTGAGCGCGGGAACCTTCAGCCCCGCCTGGCCCATGCGGGCAGTCATCAGTGCGACGTTGGCCGAGGTGACGATGGCGTGCGGGTGCGACTCGAGACCGGCGAGCAGGGCGTCGGCGCCCGCGATGCCGATCACGCCGTCCACATCCGCCGACTCCGTGGCGAGCATGACCTCGTTCTCGCGGAGGTTGATCTCGTGGTCGCGCTCGGGCAGCAGGATCGCCATGCTCTGATGCCCCTGCCGGCCGTGCACCACGCTCAGCACGGTCGCCGGGTCGAGACCGTGCGGCTCCGCCCACGCCAGCCACAGTCGCTCCACGACGGCGGTCGAGTCGACGAGGGTGCCGTCCATGTCGAGCAGGGCGGCGCGGGCGTGCAGGATCTGGGTCACGCGTTCAGGCTAGACCCCGGAGTTGTGCGCGAGCCGGACCCCGGTCAGCCGCATCCCGCTCAGCCGTGTCACCGCAGCCGTGTCAGCGCCGCAGCCGTGTCAGCGCCGCAGCCGTGTCAGCGTCGCAGCCGTGTCAGCCGCCGCCCCCGTCGCCTCAGCCGCCGAGGTAGGCGCGGTGCAGCAGCTCCGGGTCGTCCTGGAGCGTCTGCGGGGCGCCCTGGAACGACACACGCCCGCCCGCGACCACCACGGCCTCCTGCGCGAGACCGAGCGCGAGCTGGGTGAACTGCTCCACGAGCAGCACGCCCACGCCGGACTGCGCGATCGAGGTCACGATCGGCATCAGGCGCATGAACACCACCGGGGCGAGGCCCAGAGACATCTCGTCGATCAGCAGGATGCGGGGCTTCACGGCGAACGCCCTGGCGAGCACCACCATCTGCTGCTCGCCGCCGGAGAGCAGCGCGGTGGGGGCGTCGATGCGCTTCTCGAGCTCGGGGAACTGCGCCAGCACGGCGTCGATCTCGCCCGCGGTGCGCGCGGTCAGCGAGAGGTTCTCGCGCACCGTCAGAGAGGGGAACACCGCGCGGCCCTGCTCGATGTGGACGATGCCGCGGCGGGCCCTGGCGACCCGGGAGAGCCGGTCGAGGGGCTCGCCGTCGAGGGTGATGCTGCCGGCCGAGTGCGGGGTCACACCGGACACCGACTCGATCAGGCTCGTCTTGCCCGCCCCGTTCGGTCCGACCAGGGCGAGCACCTCGCCGCCGTTCACCCGCAGGGACACGTCGGAGATCACGGGACCGGCGCCGCGGCTCACGGTGACGCCGTCGAGGATCAGTTCGCTCATGTCAGCAGCTCCGTCTCTCCCATGTACGCCTTGACGACGTCGGGGTTCGCGAGGACCTCGGCCTGCGGACCGCTGGCGAGCACGCGACCGAAGTCGAGCACCGTGAGGGTCGGGCAGACCGAGCGCACGAGGTCCAGGTCGTGCTCGATGATGATGAGGGCCACGCCGTAGCGCGACGGCAGCTCGCGCAGCCGGGCGGCGAGGGCCAGGTGCTCCTCGTGCGAGAGGCCGGCGGCGGGCTCGTCGAGGATCAGCAGCCGCGGGCGCGCGGCCACGTTCGCGGCGACCTCCACCAGCCGCCGCGTCCCCACGTCGACGCTCGACAGGCGGGAGCGCGCCGGCGGGCAGCCGAAGAAGGCCAGCACCTCGTCGATGTCGGCCGTGGCGAGCCGGCGCCGCGCCACGAAGCGCACATACGCGCCCACTGTGAGCGCGGGCGGCACGCGGTCCTGCTGGAACGTGCGCCGCAGTCCGAGCCGCGCGCGCCGCGTGGGGGAGAGCCCTGCGAGGTCGCGGTCGCCCAGCAGCACGCGGCCGTCGTGCTGGGGGAGGAAGCCGCTGATCGCATCCACGAAGGTCGACTTGCCGGCGCCGTTCGGGCCGATGAGCCCCATGATCGACGCGGCAGGTACCTGCAGCGACACGTCGTCGAGGGCCTTGAGCGCCCCGAACTGCACGGTCAGGCCCTGCACGGTGAGCACGGGCGCCCCGTCGAGTGCGGCCTCGTCGACCGTCGCGGTGGTCGTGGTGGTGATGACAGCGGCATCGGACTCGGCGTCGGGCGGCAGCGCGGTCAGCGCGGCATTCGCGGTGCGCCGGTCGGCGCGGCGGTAGAGGAGGTTGCGGATGCCCTGGCCGAGGTTCGTGCCGCTCGTGAGCGCCTGCACGCCCAGCACGCCGAACACGACGAAGGCCCAGTCCTGCGGCACGCCCCAGCGCTTCAGCAGCTCGGGCACCAGCACCCACAGCAGTCCGCCGAAGATGGCCATGTCGATCAGGTGCGCGCCGGACATGATCGCCAGCACGTACAGCGCGAGCGACTGCAGCGGGGTGAAGCTGGAGGCGAACGGCAGCTGGACCTGGCCGGCGAGGAGCCCGCCGGAGATGCCGCCGAGCGCGGCGGAGACCGCGAACGCGGTGAGCTTGGCGCTGCGCACGCTCTGTCCCGCCGCCGCCGTGCCGCGCTCGGAGAACGCCACGGCCTTCCAGCTCGCGCCCCAGCGGCCGCGCTGCAGGAAGAACACGCCGAGCGCACACGCCGCGAGCACGATGATCGAAAGGAAGAAGAACTCCCGGTCGTTGGAGAACATCTCCGGCCGCTCGACCGCGGTGCCGTCGGCCGAGCCGGGGAACTGGATCTGCACAAGGGTCACGTCGGCGGCGGCGGCGAACCCGAGGGTCACGACGGCCAGGTTCACCCCGCGCAGCCGGAGGGCGGGGAGTCCGACGAGGATGCCGACGAGCCCGGCGGCGATGCCCCCGAGCAGCAGCCAGACGAGGAACCCGCCGGGGGCCTGCATCACGTTCAGCAGCGAGACGATCCACGCGCCGACGGCGGCGAACGTGAGCTGGCACAGCGCGATCATCCCGGCGGAGCCGGTGACGATGCCGAGGCCGAGGATGGCGATCGCGGCGGTGACCGCGCTGATCGCCAGGAAAACGAAGTACCCGGGAAGGGCGGAGCTGAGGATCGCGCCGACGCCGATGCCGACGGCGGCGACCGCGAACGGCCAGGTGATCCGGAACCAGGGGCGGTCAGCGAGCGGCATCCCACACCTCCTTGCGCTGCGTCCAGAGCAGCAGGACGACGATGAACAGGAACGGGAGGAAGTTGCGCACCAGCGCGACCTCGTCGATCTGGGCGACGAGACCGCCGAGGACTCCGAGCACGACGCCGCCGACGACGGCGAGGTCGAGTCGGCGGAACCCGCCGAGCAGTGCGGCCGCGGCGGCGGGGACGATGAGCATCGCCAGGCTGGTGGCGTCGTTGGACTGCGAGGGCGCCACGATGATGATCGCGATCGCACTGATGACGCCCGTCACGAACCACACGGCGATCGACAGGGGCCGGGAGCGGATGCCCAGCAGCTCGGCCGTGGTCGGGCGCTCGGACAGCGCCCGCAGCTGCGTGCCGACCCTGGTGCGGCGCAGCACGATCCGCACCGCGACCGCCGTCACCACGGCCATCGCGACCGTGGCGACGGTGACCTGGCTGATCACGACGCCGCCGAGAGAGAACGCGGGGCCGGCGATGATCGGCGTGAACGGCTGCGGCTTGTTGCCGAAAAGGATGAACGACAGGGAGATGAGCAGCAGCAGGGGCCCGACGGTCATCGCCGACCGGGTGGTGGTGGACGCCTCCGAGAGCCAGGTCGCCGCGATGAACCCGATGGCGGCGGCGAGCACGCCGGCGACCAGGACGCCGAGGATCGAGCCGAGCCAGATGGGCAGTCCGAGCTCGCGCACGAACCACACGGCCGTGAACGCGCCGAACATGCCCGTGGCCGCCTGCGCGAAGTTGACCACGCGCACGAGCCGGGACATGAGGGTGAGGCATACGCCGAGGACGGCGTAGAGGCCGCCGGCGGCGAGGCCGGCGATGGCGCCTTGCAGCATCAGGCGTCCTTTCTGGTCGAGGGGGTGGGGTGCCGGGGCGGTGCGGCGGGAAGGGGCGTGCGCCCGAGGCACCCGGTGCCTGATCGAGGGGGTGGGGTGCCGGGGCG
>NZ_JALXPE010000041.1 GCF_025143365.1 Microbacterium sp. p3-SID336
CGACGACGAACCCGTCATCGAGACCGATCCGACCCTCCCACCCGTCGCCCTCTCCGCCGAGCACGAGGCGAAGAGCCGCCGCTGGACCCTGCCGAAGATCCTGCTCTGGACGGCCATCGCCCTGCTCGGCGGTGTCGCCTGGGTGATGCTCGCGATCGTCCGCGGCGAGACCGTCAACGCGATCTGGTTCGTGTTCGCGGCCGTCTGCACCTACCTGATCGGCTACCGCTTCTACTCGAAGGTCATCGAGCGCTACATCACGCGCCCCGACGACCGCCGCGCCACGCCCGCCGAGGTCAAGCAGGACGGCAAGGACTACGTCCCCACCGACCGTCGCGTGCTGTATGGCCACCACTTCGCCGCCATCGCCGGCGCCGGCCCCCTGGTCGGGCCCGTGCTCGCGGCGCAGATGGGCTACCTCCCCGGCACGATCTGGATCATCGTGGGCGTCGTGCTCGCTGGCGCCGTGCAGGACTACACGGTCCTGTTCTTCTCGATGCGTCGCGGCGGCCGCACGATCGGCCAGATGGCGCGACAGGAGCTCGGGAAGATCGGCGGAACCGCGGCGATCATCGCCTCGCTGCTGATCATGCTGATCATCGTCGCGATCCTCGCCCTCGTGGTCGTCAACGCGCTCGGCGAGAGCCCGTGGGGCGTGTTTTCGGTCGCGATGACGATCCCGATCGCGCTCTTCATGGGCGTCTACCTGCGCTACCTCCGCCCCGGCAAGGTCACCGAGGTGTCCATCATCGGCTTCGTGCTGCTGATGGCGGCGATCATCGGCGGCGGCTGGGTCGCCGGCACCGAGTGGGGCCAGGCGATCTTCCACCTCGACCGCACCACGATCGCGTGGGGCATCATCATCTACGGCTTCATCGCCGCCGTGCTGCCGGTGTGGCTGCTGCTCGCGCCGCGCGACTACCTCTCCACGTTCATGAAGATCGGCGTCATCGTCATGCTCGCCGGTGCGATCGTGCTGGTGCGGCCGGAGATCTCCGTCCCCGCGGTCAGCATCTTCGGCGAGAACGGCATGGGTCCGGTGTTCGCCGGTCCCCTCTTCCCGTTCCTGTTCGTCACGATCGCGTGCGGGGCGCTGTCCGGCTTCCATGCGCTGATCGCCTCGGGCACCACGCCGAAGCTCGTGGAGAAGGAGCGCCAGACCCGGTTCATCGGCTACGGCGGCATGCTCATGGAGTCGTTCGTCGCGATCATGGCCCTCGTCGCCGCGATCTCGATCGACCAAGGCATCTACTTCGCCATGAACGCGCCATCCGCCGCGACCGGCGGCACCGTCGAGGGCGCGGTCGCGTTCGTGAACTCGCTCGGGCTGACGGGGGTGAACCTCACCCCCGACATGCTCACCGGCACCGCGGCGGCCGTCGGCGAGGAGTCCATCGTGTCCCGCACGGGTGGCGCCCCGACGCTCGCACTCGGCCTCGCGCACATCATGCAGCAGGCCCTCGGCGGGCAGGCGCTCATGGCGTTCTGGTACCACTTCGCGATCATGTTCGAGGCGCTGTTCATCCTCACCGCGGTCGACGCCGGCACGCGCGTGGCCCGCTTCATGCTGCAGGACTCGATCGGCGCCTGGTTCCCGAAGTTCCGCGACGTGTCGTGGCGCCCCGGGGTGTGGATCTGCACCGCCATCATGGTCGCCGGCTGGGGAGCGATCCTCATCCTCGGCGTGACCGACCCGCTCGGCGGCATCAACACGTTCTTCCCGCTGTTCGGCATCGCCAACCAGCTGCTCGCCGCGATCGCGCTCGCCGTGGTGCTGGCCATCGTCGCCAAGCGGGGGCGCAGCTACTTCCGGTGGCTGTGGATCATCGCGCTGCCGCTCGCGTTCACCGCCGTCGTCACCATCACGGCCTCGCTCTACAAGATCTTCTCGCCCGTGCCGGCGATCGGATACTGGGCGAACCACTTCCGCTACCGGGAGGCGCTGGACTCCGGCGACACGGCGCTGGGCGAGCCGCAGGTGCTGGAGGCGGTGATCCGCAACACAGCCGTGCAGGGCACGCTGTCGATCATCTTCGTGGTGCTCGCGATCATCGTGATCGTGATGGCCGTGATCGCGACCGCCAAGGCGATCCGCAACGGCGGCGGCGAGAACACCGAGGATGCCCCTGTCGCCTCGCGGCGCTTCGCTCCTGCCGGCTTCATGCCGGACGCGGAGGAGCGCGAGCTGGAGAAGCAGTGGGAGCCCGTCCTCGCCGAGGAGCGCGCGGCGTCGCGCCACTGAGATGAGTCCCACCATGGATCGGACGGATGCCGCGGCCACCCCGCTGCGGGCGCGGGGGGGCGCCCTCGGCCGGGCCGGCCGCGGCATCCGCTGGTACATGACGACGCTGATGGGCGACACCGCGTACGCCACGTACGTCGCCCATCACCGTCGCCACCACCCGGGCGAGGAGCCGCTGACCGAGCGCCAGTTCTGGCGCCAGCGCATGGACGACCAGGACCGCAACCCCGGCGCCCGCTGCTGCTGACACCTGCCCGGTGCCTGCTGCCGCAGAGCCGTGTACAACGGTGCCAGCGGCTGCTCGCCCGTGCGCGACCGACCCGGCGTCCGCTGCCGCGGACCGTTCACAACTCAGGAGAATCGGCGCCCTTCGTCCCCAGAGCGAGCCGTTCGCCGGAGTGGGACGCATATCTCCTGAGTTGTGAACGCCGCAGTCCCGCGCCCCCGTCCCTAGGCTGAACGCATGAACGACGTCGTGCTCGCCGCCGTGCTGGGCGTGCTGGGCGGAATCGCCCTCACCCTGCTGCTGCTGCTCGCGCGACGGTTCGCACGGGGAGCCGCCGACCTCGGCAGCGACGCGGAGCAGGGGGCGCTGCGGGCGCTGCACCAGGCGAGTCTCGCGGCGCCGCACCTGCGCGGGGGGCTGGCGACGCCGGACGTGGTGCGGGCCGTGCGACACCTCCGGGTGCTGCTCGGCAGCGCGGCGGTGGCCATCGTGAGCGCGCCCGCCGTCGGGTCGGACGCGGAGCCGGCGCCGGTCGTGTCGTTCGACGGCGCAGCCGACGGCCTGGAGTCCGCTGCACGGCGCATCGCGGAGCAGGTCCGGTCGACCGGGCGGCGGCAGGTGTTCCCTGCGCCCGCGAGGACCGCCGACCTGGAAGCGGTCGGCGCCCCGATCGTCGTCGACGGCAGGATCGTCGGGGTCGTGGTGGCCTTCGCCGCTCCGGTGCGAGCGTCCCTGGTGCGCGCCGCGGAGGAGGTGGCCGACTGGTGCGCCGCGCAGGTCGAGCTGGGCGGACTGGAGGCGTCGCGCACGCAGCTCGCCGAGGCCGAACTGCGGTCGCTGCGTGCCCAGATCTCGCCGCACTTCATCTACAACGCCCTCACCGCGATCGCCTCGTTCATCACGACGGACCCCGACAGGGCGCGCGACCTGGTGCTGGAGTTCGCGGACTTCACGCGGTACTCCTTCCGTCGGCAGGGCGAGTTCACGACGCTCGCCGAGGAGCTGGGCAGCATCCACTCCTACCTGGAGCTGGAGCGCGCGCGCTTCGGCGACCGGCTGCGCGTCACCCTGCAGATCGCGCCGGAGACGCTCGCCACGGTCATCCCGTTCCTGTCGGTGCAGCCGCTCGTGGAGAACGCCGTGCGGCACGGCCTGGAGCCCGGCGAGCGCGGCGGCGAGATCCGCATCGCCTCCCGCGACGACGGCACCCACACCGAGATCACCGTGGAGGACGACGGCATCGGGATGGACCCGGAGAGCCTGCGCACGCTCCTCACCGCTCGCGAGGACGGCGGGCACGTCGGACTGCGCAACGTCGACACCCGGCTGCGACAGCTGTACGGCAGCAGCGGCGGACTGGTCGTGGAGACCAACACCGGCGCAGGTACCCTGGTGCGCATGCGAGTCCCGAAATCGCAGCCGCTGCACGACCCGGACGACGACTGAGGTGCGGGCATGATCGACGTCCTCGTCGCGGATGACGAGCAGCCAGCGCTCGACGAGCTGGTGCACCTGCTGCGTGCGGATCCACGGATCGCCGAGATCCTCACCGCGAGCAGCGGACCGGAGGCGCTGCGGCTGCTCTCGGCCCGTGCCGTCCGGATCGCGTTCCTCGACATCCACATGCCCGGCCTCCTCGGCACGGACCTCGCACGTGCCCTCCTCGCCCTCGCCGAGCCGCCCGCCGTGGTGTTCGTCACCGCGGACGAGGCCCGTGCCGTGGAGGCGTTCGAGCTGCGCGCCGCCGACTACCTCCTCAAGCCCGTGCGCCGGGAACGGCTCCGCAGCGCCGTGGACAGGGTGCTGCAGCTCGGGGATGCGCCCCGAGGGGACGACGAGATGCTTCCGGTCACGGTCGGCTCGGCGGTGCGGTTCGTGCGTCGCAGCGAGGTGCGGTGGGTGCAGGCGCAGGGCGACTATTCGCGACTGCACACGGAGGACGGGCAGGGGCATCTCGTGCGGATCCCGATCTCCGAGCTGGAGGCGCGCTGGACGAGCGCGGGGTTCCTGCGGGTCCACCGCTCGACGCTCGTGCGCACCGCGGCGGTGACCGAGGCGCGGCTGTCCGGCGGGGAGCCCGCGGTGGTGGTGGGCGCGACGGTGCTTCCGGTCAGCCGGCGCCTCGTGCCCGCGGTGCGGGAGGCGCTGGTCCGCGGTGAGGCCTCGACATGACGGGCACGCCGGAGCGCGGCGCGACGGACGTGCCGAAGCGGGTGCGGGTCACGGCAGACCTCCCGGCGCGGGGCCCGGCGGCGCTGACGCGCGGCATCGCGCTGCCGGGGGCGCCGGTCGATGAAGCGGACGCGGTGTACGCCAGGGCGCTGATGCGCAGCCAGCTGCGGCTCGCGCTCGGCACGGTCGCCGGGTTCGTGCTCGTCGTCGTGGCGATGACGCTGACCATCGCCGTCATCCCGCAGATCGACGACATCGTGCTGTGGGGACTGCCGCTGTCGTGGCTGCTGCAGGCCTTCGCGTTCTACCCCGTCATCCTCGTGTTCGCGCTGTTGTACGCCCGCACCGCCGTGCGCAACGAGCGTCGGTACCGGGCGCTGCGGGACCGCGAGTGAACGCCGTGCTCGACCTGATCGGCGTGGCCCTGGTGGTGCTGGCGACGCTGCTGATCGGCGTCTACGGGCTGCGGGTCTCCCGCACGACCGGCGACTTCTTCGTGGCGTCGCGCACGGTGCGCCCGGTGTGGAACGCCTCGGCGATCAGCGGCGAGTACCTCTCGGCCGGCACCTTCCTCGGGCTGTCCGGCCTGGTGCTGCTCGACGGCGCCCGCGGCTTCTGGTTCCCGATCGGCTATGCCGCCGGGTACCTGCTGGTGCTCGTCTTCGTCGCGGCACCGCTGCGCCGGAGCGGGGCCTATACGATCCCGGACTTCGTGGAGGCGCGGCTGGGGTCGACCGCGGCACGCCGGGTCACGAGCCTCGCGGTGCTCATCATCGGATGGCTGTACATCGTGCCGCAGCTGCACGGCGCCGGCATCACGCTCGTGGTGGTCGCGGGACTGCCGGAGTGGGTGGGCGCCGTGACGATCGCCGTGCTGGTGGCGGCCGCCGTCGCAGCGGGAGGCATGCGGGCGATCACGTTCGTGCAGGCGTTCCAGTACTGGCTCAAGCTCACGGCGCTGCTGGTGCCGGTGGTGTGCATCGCGTTCGCGCTGAGCGGCGGCCCGCACGAGTTCGACCCGGCGCTGGTGTTCCCGGCCGAGGCGGGCCCGAGCGGGTTCGACGCGTACGAGACGGCGTCTCTGCTGTTGGCGCTGCTCCTGGGCACCATGGGACTGCCGCACGTGCTGGTGCGGTTCTACACGAGCCCGACCGGGGCGTCGGCGCGGCGGACCACGGTGATCGTGATCGCGATGGTGAGCGCGTTCTACGCGGTGTCGAGCGGGATGGGGCTGCTGGCCCGGATCGCCGCGCCCGACCTCGCGGTGCCAGGCGTGGCCGACACGGTGGTGCTGCAGCTGCCGTCGCGCGTGTTCCCCGGGCTCGGCGGCGAACTGCTGACGGCGCTGATCGTCGCGGGGGCGTTCGCGGCGTTCCTGGCGACGTCCGCGGGGCTGGTGGTGTCGCTCGCCGGGGTCATCAGCCAGGACGTGTTCTCCGGGTCGGTGCGGTCGTTCCGGCTGTCGGCGCTGCTGTGTGCCCTGGTGCCGCTCGCGCTGGCTCTGCTCACGGCGCCGGCGGGACTGGTGTCGAGCGTGGGGGTGGTGTTCGTGGTGGCGGCGTCGACCCTGTCGCCGGTGGTGCTGCTGGGCGTGTGGTGGCGCGGGCTCACGGCGCGCGGAGCCGTCGCCGGGATGGTGTGCGGGGGTGTCGCGACGGGTCTGGCGCTGCTCGTGCACGCCGCGGTGGGCGGGGTCGGGGTGGCCGCGCCCTACCTCGTGCAGCCGGCGGCCTGGACGATCCCGCTGGCCACGGCGGTGACCGTGGTGGTGTCGCTGCTGGATCCGCGCGGCCCTTCGCCGCGGACCGAGCGGTTCCTCGCGCGCGTGCACACTCCGGAGCGCGGCTGAGGCGGTCTCGCGGCGCCGCTCGGCGGACGGACCGTTTCCTCGCCCCGTGCACGCCGCGGCTGACACGATCCCGCGGCGCCGGTCCGCGCAGCGCTGCCGGTCGGCGGATGCGCACCGGGGGTGACCCACTCGGTGGCCCCTTCCGCCGGTGCCGTCAGAGGGTGCGGCTGCGCGGCATCAGGCGTACGGGCGGCAACGGCGGGGCGGGGATGCGCACGTCGTGGCCGTCGACCCTGCCGAAACGGTCGGAGGCGGCCTCCCAGTCGGCCCGTGCCTCGGCGATCTCGTCGTGCGAGCGGCCGGCGAAGTTCCACCACATGACGATGTCGTCCTCGAACGGCTCCCCGCCGAGGAGGAACAGCAGGGCGCCCTCGGTGCTGGTCACGTCGATGTGATCGCGCGAGTCGCCGAGGTACAGCAGGGCGTTGCGCTCCAGGTCGTGGTCGGTGAGCGCGGCGCCGCCCTCGACGAGCAGCAGCGCGTGCTCCCAGCGCGGTCCGAGCGGCAGGCGCACGGTCGACCCTGCGGGGAGGGCGATCTCCGCGCCGACGATCGGCGTGTGCACGGTGGCGGGGGAGCGCACGCCCGCGAACTCGCCGAGCACGACCGTGGCGGTGGCGTCTTGGCCGTGCCGTGCGGGGAGGGCGACGGTGGGCAGCGCAGTGTGCCGCTCGAACCCGCCCTCGCCGTGCCGCGCCGACTCGGGCAGCACCACCCAGAACTGCAGCGCGTCGAGCGGGACCGGGTCCTCGCCGATCGAGTACTCGGAGTGGGAGATGCCGTTGCCGGCGGTCATGAGATTCAGCTGTCCGCGCCGCAGGTCGGCGTCGCTGCCGAGGGAGTCGCGGTGGCGGATCTCGCCGACGAGCGGCCAGGTGACCGTCTGCAGGCCGATGTGCGGGTGCGGCTCCACGCGCATGCGGGTGTCGGCGGGCCCGAACCGGTCGAGGAAGCACCAGGCGCCGATCGTCGGCAGGTTGCGGTGCGGCAGCACGCGCAGCACGTTCATGCCGCGCACGCCGCCGAGCGGCACCTCGCGCGGCTCGAGGACGAGGCGGCGCTCGCCGATCATTCCGCCCGCCCGGTGGGGTCCTCGTCGCCGGCGCTCGACTCCTCCTGCACGGCGGCAGGCTCAGAAGTGCCGCCCTGCACGTCGGCGGGCCGCTGCGGCCAGCGGATCTCCGCGCCAGGCACCTCGTGGGTCTGCAGGTACTTCGCGATGTAGGGGCACAGCGGCACGATCGGCTCGCCGCGGTCGACGGCGTCGGCGAGTGCCGCGGAGGCGAGCTTCCCGGCCAGACCCTGTCCCTGGAACGCCGGGTCGATCTCGGTGTGGATGAAGCGGATCGCGCCGGAGCGCAGCTGGAACTCCGCGTAGCCGGCGAGCACGTCGTCGGAGCGGATCTCGTAGCGGGAGGCGTCGTCGTGGCGGGTCACGGTGATGTCGGTCATCGGGTGCTCCTTCGGGGGTCTGCGTCCAACCTACGCCCGCGGGCGCCGGTGCGGGCCTGTGCACGGCGGTGCCGGTGTCGGGCGGGGTGGTTACGCTGGAGGGATGCCGCAGACTCCCCGTGACCCGTACGAGGATCTGCCCTATGCCGACGAGCCGTGGGGCGACGGCTGGGAGCCGACCGAGGCCCCCGAGCCGATGGACTGGGAGCCGCAGGGCGCGGGCTTCGAGCCGCCGCTCGACTGGGGTCCCGGCCCCGCGACGCCGGTGTCCGGAACGCGCGCGCCGACCTCGCCGACGGTCCGGCGAGCCGCCCCGAGCCGCTTCGCCACCGCCCGCGAGGCGCTGCACACGGTGTTCGGCTACGACGACTTCCGCGGCGATCAGGCCGCGATCGTCGAGCAGGTGATCGGCGGCGGCGACGCGGTCGTGCTGATGCCGACGGGCGGCGGCAAAAGCATCACGTACCAGGTGCCCGCGCTCGTGCGGGAGGGCACCGGGCTCGTCATCAGTCCGCTCATCGCGCTCATGCACGACCAGGTCGACGCGCTGCGTGCCAACGGCGTGCAGGCCGCGTACCTGAACTCGACGCAGTCGATCGACGAGCGTCGCGACGTGGAGCGCGCGTACGTCGCCGGCGAGCTCGACCTCCTCTACGTCGCACCGGAGCGCCTCTCGAACGCGAACACCACGGCGCTGCTGCAGCGCGGCACGCTCAGCGTGATCGCGATCGACGAGGCGCACTGCGTGTCCCAGTGGGGTCACGACTTCCGGCCCGACTACCTGGCGCTGGGCGACCTGGGCGAGCGCTTCCCCGGCGTGCCGCGCATGGCGCTCACCGCGACCGCCACCAGGGCCACGCACAAGGAGCTCACCGAGCGGCTGCACCTCGACGCGGCGCAGCACTTCGTGGCGAGCTTCGACCGCCCCAACATCCAGTACCGCATCGTCCCGAAGGTCGATCCCCGCAAGCAGCTCGTGCAGTTCATCCGCTCGCAGCCCGAGGGCGCGGCCGGCATCGTCTACGCGCTCAGCCGCAAGTCGGTCGAGCAGACGGCGACGTACCTGGCGGCGCAGGGCCTCGACGCGCTGCCGTATCACGCCGGGCTGCCGTCCGAGGTGCGCGCGGCGAACCAATCGCGCTTCCTGCGGGAGGACGGCGTGGTCATGGTCGCCACGATCGCGTTCGGCATGGGCATCGACAAGCCCGACGTGCGCTTCGTCGCGCACATCGACCTGCCGAAGTCGGTCGAGGGCTACTACCAGGAGACGGGTCGTGCCGGCCGCGACGGCGAGGCGTCGGTGGCCTGGATGGCGTACGGGCTCGGCGACGTCGTGCAGCAGCGCCGCCTGATCGACCAGAGCCCCGGCGACCGCACGTTCAAGATGCGGATGGGTCAGCACCTCGACGCGATGCTGGCGCTGTGCGAGACGGTGGAGTGCCGCCGCCAGAACCTGCTGGCGTACTTCGGCCAGGAGTCGCAGCCGTGCGGCAATTGCGACACCTGCCTCGACGACACCGCGACGTTCGACGGGCTGATCCCGGCGCAGAAGCTGCTCTCCACGATCGTGCGGCTGAAGCGCGAGCGCAATCAGGCGTTCGGCGCGGGCCACCTGATCGACATCCTGCGCGGCGCCTCGACCGAACGCATCCGCCAGCAGGGGCATGACGCCCTGGCCACGTACGGCATCGGCGCCGACCTCTCCGACCAGGACTGGCGCAGTGTGGTGCGGCAGCTGCTCGCCCGCGGGATCCTCGTGGCGCAGGGCGACTACGGCACGCTCGCGCCGGGGGAGCTGGCCGCGGGCGTGCTCCGCGGTGAGACGCCGGTACCGCTGCGGAAGGACACGATCGGCCGACCGACCTCGGCGCCGCGGGCGCGCAAGGCCGGAGCCGCCGACACCCTCGACGCCGGGGACAGGCAGCTGTTCGAGGCGCTGCGCGCCTGGCGTGCCGAGACCGCCAGGGAGCAGGGCGTCCCGGCGTACATCGTGTTCGGCGATGCGACGCTGCGGGCCCTCGCAGAGCACCGGCCGAGTTCGCCCGCCGACCTCGACGGGATCACGGGCATCGGCGCCAAGAAGCGCGAGGCCTACGGCGAGGGTGTGCTGGCGGTCATCGCGTCGGCGTGAGCCGATCCTGTCGCGAGGCGACAACGCCCCCGGGGGACACCCCCGCACGCTGTTGGAGGGTCGACACAGCGGAGTTCGCCCGGGTTTGTCGCACACCTACCATGGAGGCACACCCAGACTCCATGGAGGAATGACATGGTCGACGCCGCCGTCCGCCCTTCGACGACACCTGACCCGCGCGAGAGCGCGACCACCCCGCAGATCGATGTCGCCCGCCTGAACGACGCCCTGATGGGCACGTGGGCCGACGTCCGCCGCGAGGCCCGCGAGATGATCAAGGACCCCGCCTTCTGGCGCAAGGACGAGCTCGGCAAGGACGAGCACCGCGAGCGCGTGCTCAGCCAGCTGCACCTGCTCGTGGAGAACAAGGCCGTGCACCGCGCCTTCCCCAAGGCGCTCGGCGGCGAGGAGAACAACGGCGGCAACATCGCGGGCTTCGAAGAGCTCGTCGCGGCCGACCCGAGCCTGCAGATCAAGTCGGGCGTGCAGTGGGGACTGTTCGGCTCGGCGATCCTGCAGCTCGGCACGAAGGAGCACCACGAGAAGTGGCTGCCCGGCGTGATGGACCTCTCCATCCCCGGCGCCTTCGCGATGACCGAGATCGGACACGGCTCGGACGTCGCGGCGGTCGGCACCACCGCCACCTACGACCCGGCCACCGAGGAGTTCGTGATCCACACGCCGTTCCGCGGCGCGACCAAGGAGTACCTCGGCAACGCGGCCCTGCACGGCATCGCGGCCACCGTCTTCGCGCAGCTCATCACGAACGGCGTCAACCACGGGGTGCACTGCTTCTACGTGCCGCTGCGCGGCGAGGACGGCGTGGATCTCCCCGGCATCGGCCGTGAGGACGACGGTCTCAAGGGCGGCCTCAACGGCATCGACAACGGCCGGCTCTCCTTCGATCAGGTGCGCATCCCGCGCACGAACCTGCTGAACCGCTACGGCGATGTCGCCGCCGACGGCACGTACTCCAGCGCGATCGACAGCCCGGGGCGCCGCTTCTTCACCATGCTCGGCACACTCGTGCAGGGGCGCGTGTCGCTCGACGGCGCGGCGTCGTGGGCGTCCGCGCTCGGCCTCTACATCGCCGTCACCTACGCCAGCCAGCGCCGCCAGTTCGACGGCGCGGACGGGCAGGAGGTCGTGCTGCTCGACTACGGCAAGCACCAGCGCCGCCTGCTCCCGCGGCTCGCGACCACGTACGCGCAGATCTTCGCGCACGACGAGTTCCTGCAGAAGTTCGACGGCGTGTTCTCCGGCCGCACCGACACCCCCGACGACCGGGAGGATCTGGAGACCCTCGCGGCGGCGCTCAAGCCGCTGTCGACCTGGCACGCGCTCGATACGCTGCAGGAGGCCCGCGAGGCCTGCGGCGGCGCCGGGTTCATGTTCGAGAACCGCCTGGTCGGACTGCGGCAGGACCTCGACATCTACGTCACGTTCGAGGGCGACAACAACGTGCTGCTGCAGCTCGTCGGCAAGCGCCTGCTGACCGACTACGCCAAGCAGTTCCAGGGCAAGGACGCGGCGGCCCTCGCCCGCTACGCCGTGGGCATGACCGCGGGCAAGGTGTTCCACGGCGCGGGGCTGCGTCAGCTCGGCCAGGCCGTGAGCGACTTCGGACAGGTCGCCCGCTCGGTCGAGCGGGGGCTGCGCGAGGAGCAGCAGCACGATCTGCTCGCCGGCCGCGTGCAGCAGATGGTGGCCGACATCGCCGGGCGACTGCGGGCCGGCGGCAAGGACAGGGCTCTCGGCGCTCGTCTGTTCAACGAGAACCAGGCGGAGCTGATCGAGGCCGCACGGGCGCACGGCGAGCTGCTGCAGTGGGAGGCGTTCACCGACGCCGTGCACGCCATGGACGACCCGGAGACCAAGAAGGTGATGACGTGGCTGCGCGACCTGTTCGGTCTGCAGCTCATCGAGAAGCACCTCGCCTGGCACCTCATCCACGGGCGCCTGTCGATGCAGCGCGCGGTAGCGGTGTCGAGCTACATCGACCGGCTGTGCGCGCGGCTCCGCCCGCACGCGCTCGACCTCGTCGACGCGTTCGGCTACGAGCCGGAGCACGTGCGGGCGCCCATCGCGAGCGGTGCCGAGAAGCAGCGTCAGGACGAGGCCCGTGCGTACTACGCCGACCTCGCCGCGTCCGGCGAGGCTCCGATCCTCGAGAAGACGCTGAAGAAGCAGAAGCGCTGACGGTTCGCTGTTCACAACTCAGGAATCCCGCCCGGATCTTCGCGTTCCGGGCGGGATTCTGCGTTCAGGCCCCGGTTCTCCTGAGTTGTGAACAGGTGGGGTCGCGAGGGAGTGGTGAGCGGGAGGTGCCGGCGGGGCGCGGGCCCCGTGTCGAGGCCGTTCATGGCGGCGCGGGATAGTCTCGGCGGATACCGACCCGAGGAGCATCATGTCGTCCGTCATCGCCTACGCCGCCCCCGCCGAATCCGCCCCGCTCGAGAAGATCCGCATCGAGCGCCGGGAGCTGGGCCCCCACGACGTGCTGATCGACATCGCCTTCGCGGGCATCTGCCACTCCGACATCCACACGGTGCGCGGCGACTGGGGTGCGCAGCAGTACCCCCTCGCCCCGGGGCACGAGATCACGGGCACGGTCGCAGCCGTGGGCGCCGAGGTCAGCCGCCACGCGGTGGGCGACCGCGTCGGCGTGGGCTGCCTGGTGAACTCCTGCCGCGAGTGCGAGTACTGCCGGCGCGGAGACGAGCAGTTCTGCACGAAGGGCGCGATCGGCACCTACGGCGCCGTGGACCGCGACGGCACGATCACGCAGGGCGGGTACTCCGAGCAGGTCGTGGTGACGGAGGACTTCGTGCTGCGCATCCCGGACGCGCTGCCCCTGGACGCGGCGGCACCGCTGCTGTGCGCCGGCATCACCACGTACTCGCCGCTGCGGCACTGGAAGGTCGGCCCCGGCACGCGCGTCGCCGTGGTGGGTCTCGGCGGCCTCGGGCACATGGGCGTGCAGATCGCGCATGCGCTGGGCGCGGAGGTGACCGTGCTGTCGCAGAGCCTCGCGAAGAAGGACGACGGACTGCGGCTCGGCGCCGACCGCTACTTCGCGACGAGCGACCGGGAGACGTTCCGCGAGCTGCGCGGCTCGTTCGACCTGATCCTCAACACCGTGAGCGCCGTGATCGACCTGCGCGCCTACCTCGGGCTGCTCGACGTGGACGGCACGATCGTGTGCGTCGGCGCCCCGGCGGAGGCGCTGGCGCTGAACGCGGGCTCGCTGATCGCCGGCCGCCGCTCGATCTCCGGGTCGAACATCGGCGGCATCCGCGAGACCCAGGAGATGCTCGACTTCTGCGCCGAGCACGGCATCGCCGCGAAGATCGAGGTCATTCCCGCCTCAGCGATCAACGAGGCCTACGAGCGCGTGCTCGCGTCGGACGTGCGCTACCGCTTCGTGATCGACGCCTCGACGTTCGCCGAGTGAGGCGCGTGCCGTTCGCGCCGTTCGCTGCGTGACGTTCGCGTCGTTCGCCGAGTGACGCCCGCCCCGCTCGCGGAGTGGCGCCCGCCCCGCTCGCCGAGTGGCGCCGGCCCGGCTCGACGCCTGGCGGCCGCCCGGCTCGCCGAGTGAGCCCCGCGCTGTTCGCGGGCGCGGGCGGGAGCGTCGGTGGGGGCCGATACGGTGAACGCATGACCTCTCTCCGCACGGGCCCGGACGCCCGCGTGCGCTGCGCCTGGGTGGGCGACGACGCCGAGTACCGCCGCTATCACGACGAGGAGTGGGGCACGGCGCTCCACGGGGACCGCGCGCTGTTCGAGAAGATGGCGCTCGAGGGCTTCCAGGCCGGGCTGTCGTGGATCACGATCCTGCGCAAGCGCCCCCGGTTCCGCGAGGTGTTCGCCGGGTTCGAGCCGGCCGCGGTCGCGGCGTTCGACGAGAGCGACGTGGAGCGGCTGATGGCCGACCAGGGCATCATCCGCAATCGCGCGAAGATCGAGGCCACGATCGGCAACGCCCGCATCGTGCAGAGCATGGCAGATGGGGAGCTCGATGCGCTGATGTGGTCGTTCGCCCCGCCCCCTTCCGGCGTGCGACCGGCCTCGTTCGCCGAGGTCCCCGCGGTCACCCCCGCCTCGACCGCGTTGAGCAAGGAACTGCGACGCCGCGGGTTCCGTTTCGTCGGGCCCACCACGATGTACGCGCTGATGGAGTCGGCCGGAATGGTCGACGATCACATCGAGGGGTGCTGGCGCGCGGACCCCCGGTGACGTGGGGAGATCTCCCCATCGAGCGATATTCTGCGACCCGGTTAGGATGAACGGGTGTTCCGTGGGCCTTCGTCCCGCGGTGGAGTCGGAGAGAACGCGACCCTGGGGGGGAACCGGGTATGAAGGCGCTGTCATGGATGCGCGCGCGACCCAAGACGCTGGCGTCAGCCGCCGGCGTCACGGTGGGGGTCATCGCCCTCACCACGATGGCCTTCACGTATGAGGGGTTCCCGACCACCAAGGTCGACCTGAACGACGGCGGCGTCTGGATCACCAAGAGCTCGAGCCTCCTGGTCGGCCACTTCAACCACGAGTCCACCATTCTCGACGGCGGTCTGCGCACCACCAGCGAGAACTACGACATCCTGCAGGACGCGGCCAACGTGCTGGTCGTCGACGAGAGCGCATCCACCGTGACCGCCGTCGACCCGGCGCGCGTCTCCCTCGGCGACTCCGCGCTCATCCCCTCCGGCGCGAAGGTCGCGCTCGGCGGCAAGACCGCCGCGATCCTCGACGAGAACTCGGGCGACCTGTGGGTCGTGCCGGTGAAGGGCATCTCCTCGTTCGAGATCGAGGTCGCGGAGCCCGTGGCCGAGCTCGGCGACGACTCCGACGTGACCGTGGCCCAGGACGGCACCGTGTTCGGGCTCTCCGGGGAGCGCGGCGAGGTCGTGACGGTTCCCGTCGACAACGAGGGCGCCCCGCAGGACCCGTCCACCGCGTCCGTCGGCGAGCTCGACGTGTCCGCGCGTCCCACCATCACCGCGGTCGGCCGCACCCCGGTCGTGCTCGACGCGGCCGCGGGCGTCGTCACCACGCCCGGCGGCTTCCGCACCGAGATCGCCGACGCCGCCGACGCCGTGCTCCAGCACGCCTCAGCCGAGACAGATGCGGTGGCCATCGCCACGCCCTCGGCGCTCGTGCGCGTGCCGCTGGACGGCGGCGAGCCCGCGCAGACCTCGGCGGGCAGCGAGGGGACGGCTGCCGCACCGGTGTGGCTGCGCGGCTGCACCTACGGCGCGTGGGCCGGCTCTGCCACGTTCATCCGCGAGTGCCCCGGCGAGGGGAACGACGTCAACGCCCCGATCGACGGCGCCGAGGACTCCTCGAGCCTGACCTTCCGCGTGAACCGCGACGTCATCATCCTGAACGACGCCGTGGGCGGCGCGGCGTGGCTCGCGAACGAGAGCCTGCAGCGCGTCGACAACTGGAACGACCTCACCCCGCCGGAGGGCGAGACCGAGAACCAGGAGGATTCCACCGAGGAGACCGTGGAGACCACGCTCCCGGAGCGCAGCGAGGAGAACACCCCGCCGATCGCCGAGGACGACAGCTACGGCGTGCGACCGGGCGCCACCACGCTGCTGCCGGTGCTCGACAACGACAACGACCCGGACGGCGATGTCCTGGTCGCGGCGCTCGCCGAGGCGCAGCCCGGCATCGGGACGGTGCAGCCGATCAACAACGGCGGCTCGCTGCAGATCGCCGTGGACGAGAAGGCCTCCGGCACCGCGAGCTTCACCTATGAGGTCGACGACGGCCGCAAGGGCAAGGACACCGCGGTCGTCACGCTGACCGTGCGCGACTGGAGCGAGAACGTCGCCCCCGAGCCGAAGCGCAAGACCACCCTCGCGGTGGAGACCGGCGGCACGATCTCGTACAACATCCTTCCGGACTGGATCGACCCGGACGGCGACGACATCTATCTGAAGGAGGTCGTTCCCGCGCCCGGCGACGAGGTCGACTTCAGCCGCGACGGCCAGATGACGTACAAGGCGACCGCGAGCCTGCAGGGCCGCAAGGACGTGCTGGTGACCGTGGCCGACGCCTCCGGCGAGGTCGGCACCGCCACGATCGCCCTCGACGTGCGGCCGCAGGGCTCGACCAACCCGAAGACGAACGCCGACCACGTCGTGACCAAGGCCGGCCAGCAGGTCACGGTGGCTCCGCTCACGAACGACACCAGTACGAGCCGCGAGCCGCTGCGACTCAGCCGCGTGCTGGACACCCCCGGCGCGACGATCCAGCCGGACACCCCGAACAAGACGTTCACGTTCATGGCGCCGAACCCCGGCGTGTACTACGTGCAGTACCAGGTGACCACCGGGCCCAAGAACGGCGAAGGCCTGGTCCGCATCGACGTGATGCCGGAGTCGGAGACCGATCTGCCGCCGGTCGCGGTGCGCGATGTCGCGCTGCTGCCGACGGGTGGAGACGTGCTGCTGGGCGTGCTGAACAACGACACCGACCCCGCGGGCGGCATCCTCGTGGTGCAGTCCGTGTCGATGGACCCGAGCACCGGCATCTCCGTCTCGGTGCTGAACCACGAGACGCTGCGCATCACGGATCAGGGCGCGCTCGACGAGCCCGTGCGCATCGGCTATCGCATCTCGAACGGCTCCAAGTCGGCCGACGGGGAGGTGGTGGTCATCCCGATCCCCGCACCGGACGAGATCCTGCCGCCGCTCGCCAACCCGGACACCGCGACGGTCCGTGTGGGCGATGTGGTGAGCATCCCGGTGCTGGACAACGACTCGCACCCGAGCGACGACGTGATGCACGTCGAGCCCGAGCTCGTCGAAACCGTCGACCCGGAGGACGGCGAGGCGTTCGTCTCCCAGGACGAGGTCCGCTTCAAGGCCGGCCCGGAGGCGAAGACGGTGTACCTCACGTACGAGGTCGCCGACTCGCGCCAGCAGAAGGCCGCCGGCTACGTCACGATCCAGATCCTGCCGATCGACGAGGAGACCAATGCGGCACCGCGGCCGCAGGACCTGACGGCGCGTGCGCTCGCCGGCAGCGACGTCGACATCGCGGTTCCCCTCGACGGCATCGACAGCGACGGCGACTCGGTCGAGCTGATCGGCATCGACTCCAGCCCTGCGAAGGGGCGCATCACCACGGTCGGCCCGAACTACTTCACGTACGAGGCGGGCGACGAATCCTCGGGCGTCGACACCTTCACCTACCGCGTGCGCGACCGGCTGGGCAAGGAGGGCGTCGCCACGATCCGCGTCGGCATCGCCCCCGCGGAGCAGATCAACCAGCCGCCGTACGCCGTGAAGGACGCCGTGGTCGTACGACCAGGGCGGGAGATCGCCGTGCCGGTGCTGGCCAACGACTCCGACCCCGAGGGCGACAAGGTCTCCCTCGTGAAGGACGGCCTGGAGGTGCCGGAGGGCCTGGAGGGCCGCGTCTCCGGCGACCGCGTGATCGTCACCGTCCCCGACCGGGAGATGGAGACGTCGCTGCAGTACACGGCGAGCGACGCCCGCGGCGCCACGGCGACCGCGACCCTGCAGATCACGGTCGACGAGGACGTGCCGCTGCAGGCACCCGTCGCCCGCGACGACCGCCTGCAGCCCGCCGACCTCAAGGACGGCGGCCTCAGCGCCGACCTCGAGATCCTGAAGAACGACGAGGATCCGGACGGCACGGTCGACCGCCTCGACGTCGAACTCGGCGCCGGCGCCACGCTCCGTGAGGACGGCACCGTGCGCGTGACCGTCACCGACGAGCTGCAGCTGATCCGCTACACGCTCACCGATCCGGACGGCCTGCAATCCTCCGCGTTCATCTTCGTGCCGTCGCGCGACGGCCTGCGCCCGGCACTCACCTCCACGAAACCCGTCGAGGTCGTCAGCGGCGAGACGAAGAAGCTGCCCCTCTCCGAGTACGTCACGGTCGCCGGCGGCGGCGAGGTGCGCATCACTGAGAAGGCCAAGATCAGCGCCAACAACGCCGATGGCGCGGATCTGCTGCAGGACGAGAGCACCCTCGTCTACACCTCGGCCCCCGGCTACTTCGGACCCGACGCGCTCACCTTCGAGGTGACCGACGGCGACGGTCCTGACGACCCCGAGGGGCGCAAGGCCACGCTCAGCATCCCGATCAACGTGCTGCCGCCGGAGAACCAGCAGCCGACGTTCGTGGCAGGGCAGGTCAACGTCGCCCCGGGGGAGGACGCCACGGCACTCGACCTCGCCGCGCTCACGGACGACCCCGACCCGGAGGACGAAGGCAAGCACACGTACTCGTTCGTCGGCGGTGACGGCAAGGGCATCTCGGCGCGGGTCGACGGCGACAAGCTGCTCGTGGAGGCGTCGTCCAGCGCGAAGAAGGGCACCAGTGCGTCGCTCACCATCCGGGTGTCCGACGGCGAGACCGAGCCGGTCGAGGGCACGGTGACCGCGCTCGTGACCGCCTCGACCCGATCCATGCCCGCGGCCAACACCGACACGATCTCGGAGGCGGATGCCGGCGAGACCATCACGGTGCCCGCGCTCGCGAACGACTTCAACCCGTTCCCGGAGACGCCGCTGAAGATCGTCGGCGCGGTGACCGAGTCGGGCCGCGGTGAGGCGTCGTTCACCTCCGACGAGGTGCGCGTCACCCCCGCGGAGGGCTTCGTCGGCACCCTCGTGGTGCGCTATCGCGTGCAGGACGCGACGGAGGACGTGGATCGCGAGGTGAACGGTCAGATCGTCGTCACGGTGCAGGACGTTCCCGCGGCGCCGGGCACTCCGGTGGTGACGAGCGTGCAGGACCGCACGGTGGTCGTGTCGTACTCGGCCCCGACCAACAACGGCGCCGAGATCACGAAGTACACCGTGAAGTCCGTGCAGGGGAGCGCCTACTCGAAGGAGTGCGCGTCCACCACCTGCACGCTCGACGGTCTCACGAACAATGTCGAGTACACGTTCCAGGTGACCGCGACGAACCGCGTCGGCGAGTCTGAGCCGTCCGCCCTCTCCGAGGTCGCGCGCCCGGATGCCCGTCCGGACACCCCGAACCCGCCGACCCTGAAGTTCGGTGACAAGTCGCTGCAGGTGGCGTGGGCCACGCCGACGACCCCGGGTTCGCCCGTCGAGCGGTACACCCTCGAGATCTCGCCCGCGCCGCCCTCCGGTGTCACGCAGAAGGAGGCCACGGGCAACTCGCTCACCTGGGAGGGGCTGGAGAACGGCTCGGACTACCAGGTGCGGGTGCAGGCGCACAACCGCGCGCCCGACCCCTCCAGCTGGAGCGGCTGGTCGGCGTCCGAGATCCCGGCAGGACCCCCGCTCGCGGCGGGCGCTCCGACCACCAAGGAGCTGGAGCCGGTGTCCGGCCAGGCGCAGATGCTCGTGAGCTGGAACCCGCCGGACAAGAACGGCGATGCGATCCGCGGCTATGAGCTCCAGGTGCTCTCGGGTGGGGAGACGATCCGCACGATCACTCCCGGCGCGCAGGCGAACAGCCAGGCCGTGACCGTGCCGACCTCCGAGGCCGCGTACACGTACCGCATCCGCGCCTACAACAAGGCGGGCTGGGGCGCGTGGAGCGAGCAGTCGGCCCCGCGTCGCGGCGTGACCGCGCCCG
The DNA here is from genome assembly GCF_025143365.1 of Microbacterium sp. p3-SID336. GTDB lineage: Bacteria > Actinomycetota > Actinomycetes > Actinomycetales > Microbacteriaceae > Microbacterium. The sequence continues at coordinate 19,673 of NZ_JALXPE010000041.1, forward strand.
GCGCGCCGACGAGCCTCGCGGTGACGGCCGAGCTCGACCGTGCGCTCGACATCTTCTATCGGGAGGGCTCGCGCAACGGCGCGAAGACGAGTGAGGTCACGTACCAGTACCGGCTGAACGGCGGCAACTGGAACAACCTCTCCGGCACCCGGATCGGCGGTCTCACGAACGGTCAGGACTACACGATCGAGATGCGCGCCGTCGCCACGGTCGACGGGCAGACCTATGCGGGCGCGGTGTCGAACTCGGCCCGCGGAAACCCGTACGGTCCTCCGAAGCAACCGGCGGCCAGCGCCCATCCCGGCGCGACCCAGGTGGAGCTGCGATGGAACGCCAGCGGCTCCCCCAACGGCCGCAGCATCTCCGTCGTGCAGATCAGCATCGACGGCGGCGGCTGGCAGAACGTGGGCATCTCGGGCTCGCGCACGGTCGGCGACGGCTACAACCAGGGCCACAGCATCCGGGTTCGTGCGCAGGACGCCGCCGGACAGTGGACGTCGGAGGCGTCGGCGTCGGCAAGCTCCGGTCCGCCCCCGGCACCGCGCGCCTGGGTCAGCCGAGGCACCGCCGGCTACTGGCCGGGGCAGTGCACCGACGGCACGTGCGCGAAGTTCGTCGTGAACACGCAGAACTTCCCGGCCGGGACCTACCAGGTGTGGTGCAACAGCAACGCGCCGACCGCAGGAGCGCGCTTCGCCGGCGGCGGCAGCTGGTACATCCCCGCCAACGGCGCGGTCGAGCTCAGCTGCTTCCACGGCGCCGGCGGTCGCGGCTACGAGGTGTGGGTCACCATCGGCGGCACCGATTACGAACGACGACAGTGGTGACAGGCACCCCTTCCATCGAGAGAGCACAGGACAACCCATGACAATGACCCCCGAGCAGGCCGCCTGGTTCCACGGCACCTTCACGCGCCTGGTGGAGAACGTCGACAAGGCGGTGCAGGGCAAGCGCGAGATCGTCGGCCTGGTGCTCGCCTCGATGCTGGCCGAGGGCCACGTGCTCCTGGAGGACGCGCCAGGCACGGGCAAGACGAGTCTCGCGAAGGCGCTCGCGGCCACCGTGCAGGGCACCAGCGCGCGCATCCAGTTCACGCCCGACCTGCTGCCCTCCGACGTGACCGGTGTCACGATCTACGACCAGCAGTCGCACCGCTTCGAGTTCCACAAGGGGCCGATCTTCGCGTCGATCGTGCTCGCCGACGAGATCAACCGCGCCTCGCCGAAGACCCAGTCCGCGCTGCTCGAGGTGATGGAGGAGTCCCGGGTCACGGTGGACGGCGTCACGCACGAGACCGGCCGCCCGTTCCTCGTGATCGCCACGCAGAACCCGGTCGAGCAGGCCGGAACGTACAAGCTGCCCGAGGCGCAGCTCGACCGCTTCCTCATCAAGACCTCGATCGGCTACCCCGACCTGGCGGTGACCGAGAGCATCCTCGCCGGTGCCTCCGAGCGCAACCCCTCGGCGGGGCTGTCTGCGATCATCACGACCAGCGCGGTGGCCGACATGGCCGACCTCGCCTCGACCGTGCACGTGGAGCCGGCCGTGCTGCGCTATGTGGCGGAGCTCGCTGAGGCGTCTCGCGCCGACAGCGCCATCCGCCTCGGCGTCTCGGTGCGCGGCGCCATCGCCATGGTGCGCATCGCCAAGGTGTGGGCCGCCGCGCAGGGCCGTCACTACGTGCTGCCCGACGACGTCAAGGCGCTCGCGCGGCCCGTGTGGCAGCACCGTCTGCTGCTCGACGCGGAGGCGGAGTTCGCCGGCACCAGCAGCGACACCGTGATCGCGCGCGTGCTCGACGGTGTGGCCGCACCCCAGGCTCGAACGGCGGCCTGATGACCGCGGAGGCACTGCAGGCGCCGCCGGCGTCGACGGACCGCGACGCCGGCTGGCGTGACATCGCGGCCGTCCTCGGCGCGCGGGTCCTGTCGCGCCTCCGGATCATGGCTGCGGCGATCCGCCCGCTCGCGTGGGTGCTGATGGCGCTCGCGGTCGGCTTCTGGCTGCTCGGGCAGCTCGCCGGCTGGGCCGAGTTCACGATCGCCGCCGTGGTGATGGCGATCGCGGTGGCCGTGTGCGCGCTGTTCCTGATCGGGCGCACGGCCTACGACGTGTCGCTCGACCTCGCCAGGACGCGGGTCGTCGTGGGCGAGCGGGCTGTCGGCGCGCTCACTCTCGCGAACCGCGGCACCAGGGCGATCCTGCCCTCGCGCGTCGTGCTGCCCGTCGGCTCGGGCCGCGGCGAGTTCGGCATCCAGCGTCTGGCGCCGGGGGAGGAGGCGGAGGAGCTCTTCGCGATCCCCACGCACCGCCGTGGCGTGGTGAAGGTCGGCCCGGTGAGCGTCGTCCGGGGCGATCCGCTCGGCCTGTTCGAGCGCGCGCACCGGCGGGACGAGCCGGTCGACCTGTTCGTGCACCCGCGCACCGTGCTGTTCGACGGGCAGTCGCTCGGTTACCTGCGCGACCTGGAGGGGCTCCCCGCCGCCGACCTCTCGCGCGACGACGTGTCCTTCCACGCGCTCCTGGAGTATCAGCCCGGCGACGACCTGCGCCACGTGCACTGGCGGTCCACCGCCCGCACCGGCACCATGATGGTGCGTCAGTACGAGGAGACGCGGCGCTCGCACTTCGTGATCGGGCTCTCCCGCGCGCTCGCCGAATACGCGTCGGACGAGGACTTCGAGCTGGCGATCTCGGCCGCGGGGTCGATCGGCCTGCGGGCGCTGCGCGACTCGCAGCGCGTGGACATGCGGGTGCAGGGGCGGGAACTGCCGTCCGGCACCGGCAAGCAGCTGCTCGACTCGCTCTCGGCCGTCGAGGGCAGCAAGCCCAAGGAGGGCGGGCTGCCCGAACTCGCGGGCGTGGTCGCCGCCACGATGCCCCTGGCGAGCGTCGTCGTGCTCGTGTGCGGTTCGCGCGTGCGCCCCGACGACCTGCGCCTCGCGTGCTCGCGACTGCCGTTCGGCGCGAGGGTGCTCGCCGTGGTGACCGACAGCACCGCCACCACCCCGGCGCTGCGCCGCATCGGCGACGCGGACGTCGTGACGGTCGGCGCGCTCGCACAGCTCCCGCTCGCCCTGCAGAAGGTGCTCGCATGACCGCGCCCGCCGCCCCCGCCCCCGCGCCCGCCGCCACCGCGCTCCCGCTGCGCCGCTGGATCCTCGACCTCGGGGCGACCGCGCTGCTCATGCTGACGGCGCTCATCGGCTTCTGGCCCACGTTCGCCGGACCGTCGTTCCTGCCCGCCGTGGTCGGCGGTGTCGTGCTGGGCCTGGCGATCGCGGCGGTCTCGGCCTGGCGCCGCTGGGGAATCCTGATCGTGGCGGGGCTCACGGTCGCGGCCTACTTCGTGTTCGGCGGGGCGCTCGCCCTCCCGCACACCGCGATCCTCGGTGTCATCCCGTCGCTGGAGACCCTGCAGAAGCTCGCGCTCGGCACGGTCACGTCGTGGAAGCAGCTGCTCACCACGGTCGCACCGGTCGCCGCCGCCGACGGGCACCTGGTCGCACCGTTCCTGCTGGCGCTCGTGGCCTCGGTGCTCACCGCGTCTCTCGCGCTGCGCCTGCGGGTCGTCGCCTGGGCGCTGATCCCCGCGGGCGTGCTGCTGATGCTGGTGATCGCGCTGGGCACCCCCGAGCCCGCGTTCCCGCTCGTGCAGGGTCTCGTGTTCGCCGTCGTGAGCATGGCGTGGATGGCCCTGCGTCAGCTGTGGGCGCCGCAGAACATGGCCGTGTCGGTGAGCGAGGTCGACCCCTCCCGCGCGGCCCACATGCGCATGCGGCGGCTGCTCGCCGGGGTGGCGGTGCTCGCGGTGGCCGGCGGGGCCGGTGTCGCCACGAGCGCCATCGCCGCGCCTGCGCAACCGCGCCACGTGTTCCGCGACGTGATCATCCCGCCGTTCGACATCCGCGACTACCCGAGCCCGCTGCAGGCGTTCCGCAAGAACGTCCGCGACGAGGCCGAGGAGACCCTGTTCACCGTGCAGGGCCTGCCGAAGGGCGGCCGCATCCGCACCGCCGTGATGGATCAGTTCGACGGCATGGTCTACAACGTGACCGACGGCGGCCCGACCTCGTCGAGCGCGTTCGCGCCGCTCCGGTCGAACATGGCCCCGGAGGCCGAGGGCATCCCCGTCACGCTGAAGATCGCGATCGACGAGTACCGCGGGGTGTGGATGCCGACCGCAGGGCAGCTCGCCGAGATCCGCTTCGACGGCGACCGGGCGGAGGAGCTGCGCCGCGGCACCTACGTGAACACCTCCACGGGCACCGCGGTGGCCACGCCGACGCTGGAGAAGGGCGACGAGTACGCGGTCGACGCCGTGCTGGCGACGCAGCCGGACGACGAACAGCTCGCCGAAGTGGCGTTCGGTCGCGTGACCATGCCCAAGCCGAGCAACGTGCCGGAGGAGCTCACCTCTCTCGCGGCCGAGACCGTGTCCGGCGCGGAGAGCCCGATCGAACAGGTGCGCGCGCTGGAGAACTTCCTGTCCGAGGGCGGCTTCTTCAGCCACGGCCTCGAGGGCGAGGTGCTGTCCCGCGCCGGGCACACGGCCGAGCGCATCTCGACCCTGGTGGGCGCCGACCAGATGATCGGCGACGACGAGCAGTACGCCGTGGCGATGGCGCTGCTGGCCGGGCAGCTCGACATCCCCGCACGGGTCGTCATGGGCTACTACCCCGACGAGGAGCAGGCGGGCGAGGCCGTGTTCGAGGCCACGGGCGACAACGTGCACGCCTGGGTCGAGGTGAACTTCGAGGGGGTGGGCTGGGTCACGTTCAACCCGACGCCGCCCGAGGACCAGGTGCCGAACGACCAGAACACCAAGCCGCGGGTGGACCCGAAGCCGCAGGTGCTGCAGCCGCCGCCCCCGCCGCAGGAGCCGGTGGACCTGCCGCCGACGCTGCCCGACGATCGTGAGTCCGAGGACGAGAGCCTGAACCTCGCGGGCATCATCGGCGCGATCCTGCTGATCGGCGGGATCTCGCTGGCCGTGATCGCGCTGCTGATGTCGCCGTTCATCGTGATCGGCGCGTGGAAGGCCGCGCGTCGGCGCTCGCGCCGGTCCGCGGCCCGCACCGCCGACCGCATCAGCGGCGGGTGGGACGTGCTGACCGATCGGGCAGTGGACTACGGCGCCCCGCTCGCACAGGGCGGAACGCGGGGCGAGGAGGCCGCCGTGGTGGCTTCCTCCCTGGCCGTGCCGCAGGTGACCGCGCTGGCGGACCGTGCGGACGCCGAGGTGTTCGGGCCGACGGAGCCGAGTCCGGAGGACGTGGACGCGTTCTGGCAGGAGGTCGATGAGATCGTCGGCGGCTTGGGCGCGGAGGCCGGGTTCTGGAAGCGCACCAAGGCGCGCCTGAGCCTGCGTTCGCTGCTCGGCGGGACCGCCGTCTCGCAGGGCCTGCAGAACCTGAAGGATGCGGCAGCCGCGCGCGTGCGCCGCGAACCTGGCACCATCGACAGCAAGCAGGACACGACGCCGTCGTCCTCCGAGAGGGAGACCCCATGACGCAGCCCGCGCTCGCACAGATCGCGCCGATCTCCCGCCGCGCCATCGCCTACCTCATCGATGCGGCGATCGCCGCCGGCCTGGGCATCCTCTTCGGCGGCGGCCTGCTGGTCGCCACCTCCCTCTCCGGAAGCCTGGAGGCGTCTCTGCTGACGCTCCTGATCGGCGGCCCGATCGTGAGCCTCCTGCTCCTCGCCTGGTTCGTGGTCTACACGGCCATGCAGGCGGGTCGCGGGTCGATCGGCATGCGCGCGCAGGGGCTGCGGCTCGTGCGCGCGGCGGACGGCTCGCCCCTCGGTTTCGGGCGAGCCCTGCTGCGCAACCTCGTCTTCGGGCTGGCCGGCGCGATCGTGGTGGGCTACTTCAGCCCGCTGTTCGACGGCAGCGGACGGTTCCAGGGCTGGCACGACAAGGCCGTGGGCGCGCTGATGCTCGACGCCAGGGTCGCAGCGCCCGAGCCGGAGCCGGAGCCCGAGCCGGTGGAAGAGGCCCCGCCGCTGCTGCCCGCTCCGTCGTTCGAGCGGCTGCCACCGGCGCCCATGCCCGGGTTCGCGCCCGCCGGATCTGCCGCCGAGGCCTCCGCGTCGGCCGCCTCGGTCCCTGCCGCCGCGGCTCCCGCGGTTCCTCCGTCCGACTCGGGCATGATCGCGTACGTCCCGGGGATCACACAGGACTCGCGCCCCGCGCGGCCGGCCGCTCCCGCGGCCCCGGCGGCTCCCGCGCGCGCCGCGGATCGTTCTGCGGCGTCCACCCCCGTGGCAGGGACCCCGCTGGCACCGCGCTCCGGCGCAGGTGCCGGTGCCGGGTCGGTCCCCCCGGCTCCGCCGCTGCCCGCGACGCCTCCTGCGGCCGCGGCGGCTCCTGCCGCTGCGTCTGCTGCTCCCGCCACGCCGTCCGCCATTTCGGCTCCGTCGGCGGCCCCCGCTGCTCCCGCTCCGGCTCCTGCGGCCCCGGCTTCGGCCCTGTCGGCCGCTGCTCCGGCTCAGGCCCCGTCGGCCCCGGCCGCTGCGGCTCCGGCCACCCCGTCCTCCACCCCGGCTCCGGCACCGGCTTCTGCCGATCCCGCCACCCCGGCCCCCGCGGCCGCCCCGGCACCCGCCGCCCCCGATGCCGACGACCTGGAGGAGACGCGCATCAGCATCCCCGGGCACCGGCTGGTGTTCACGTGGGACGACGGCACGCGCATCCCGGTGTCGCGCCGCACGGTGTTCGGTCGCAACCCGGCCGTGGAGGAGGGCGCCGTGATCGTGCCGGTGCGCGACGAGACGCTGTCGCTGTCGAAGACGCACTTCGAGGCCGCCTCGGAGACGTCGGGCGGCTGGGTGCTCGACCGCCACTCGACCAACGGCCTCACGATCGTCCGCGACGGGCAGCGCATCGCGTGCCCGGCCGGCCAGCGCGTGCCGATCCGGCTCGGCGACGTGATCGAGATCGGCGATCGCGTCGTCATGGTGGGAGGCTACGCATGAGCGTCCCGCTGGTGGTCTCCACGGGGGCGGCGACCCATTCGGGGCTGCGCCGCCCGCTGAACGAGGACTCCTACATGGCGAGTCCGCCGCTGTTCCTGGTCGCCGACGGCATGGGCGGCCACGAGGCGGGGGAGCGCGCGAGCGCCACCGTGATCGACGAGTTCGCCCGCTACATCGGCCGCGTGGATCTGGAGCTCGACGATCTGCTCGACGCACTGACCCGCGCCCGCTCCGCCGTGGAGGCGCTCTCCACCGCAGGGAACGGCCGTGCGGGCACCACGCTCAGCGGCGTGGTCGTGGCGTCGGTCGAGGGCATGGGCTACTGGCTCACGGTGAACATCGGCGACTCGCGCACCTACCGCTTCGCGGACGGCGAGCTCGAGCAGATCAGCGTCGACCACTCCGTCGTGCAGGAGCTCATCGAATCGGGCGAGCTCACCGCGGAGGAGGCCGCCCACGACCGTCGCCGCAACATCATCACGCGGGCCATCGGGGCGAGCAGCACGGGCGACGCCGACTACTGGCTGTTCCCCGCCGAGCTCGGCGATCGGATGCTGATCTGCTCCGACGGACTCACGACCGAGGTGCCGGACGCCCGCATCGCGGAGATCCTGGGCTCGGAGCCCGACCCGCAGCGCGCCGCCGACATCCTCGTCGACGAGGCCGTGCAGGCCGGCGGACGGGACAACATCACCGTGGTCGTCGTCGATGCGGTGTCGGTGGCCTCGCGCCCCGGCACGCGCCTGCTGTCCGACGACACCGACATCGACGCCGACACGCGCCCGCGCGAGGCCGCAGCAGGAGGGGTTCGCTGATGCAGACGATCTATCGACCGGGGCAGTGGTATCTGATCGTGATCCCGGGTGCCCTGGTGGCGCTGCCGCCGGACGTGCCCGGTGCCACGGTCTCGACGCTGTGGGAGCGTCTTCCCGGGGAGCGCAGCCTCGCGACCGTGATCGACGTGCTCACGACGCAGGCGGGCGGCTCCTTCGCCGACATGCCCTCCTTCGTCGCGGCGGTGCGGGAGGGCACGGATGCGCGCGTGGCCGTGCGGGGTGCTCTGACGGTGCGGGTGACGGGTGCCGACGCGGAGGGCGAGCGGTTCTCCGGTGCCGATGTCACCACGTGGAGCGAGCGCTTCGTGCCCGGTGCCTCCGCGGTCGAGATCACCGTGGACGGCGAGGGCTCCGACACGGCGCTGCCCGTGCACACCGGAATCGTCCTGGCGTCCGCCGTGACGGCGGAGCTGGAGCCCACGGATGCCGAGGCGATCACGGGTGCCGCGGGACCGGCGCCCGTGCTGTCCGAGGCGCCGCGCCCGTCCGCGCAGGCCCCGTCGGCGCAGACCCCGTCCGCCCCGGTCGCCGGCACCGCGGTTCCGCTGCCGCCGCCTGCCGGCGTGCCCACCGCCGACTCCGCGGCTGCCGACTCCGCAGCAGCAGCCGCAGCCGCAGCCGCAGCCGCTGCCGACGAGGCTCCCACCTCCGTGGACGAGCCCGTCGAGGCGCCGCAGGGCGAGGAGTCCGCGACCGCCGCCGAGGCCGTGCCCGACGCGACCCTCGTGCCCACCGAGGCCACACTCGCGCCGCCGGTCGACGAGTTCGACCACCTGTGGGGTGCCACCGTGCACACGCCCATCGAGGCGGCCGCCGTGCGTCCGCCGGAGGAGCCGGAGGTTCCGGTCGAGCCCACCGCCGCCGAGGCCGCGGCAGCGGGCGACCACGACGGCTCGACCATCTCGGCCGCCGAGCTCCGCGACCTGCGCCAGCAGCCCGCCGCGGCTCCGGACGCGCCGACCGAGGTCATCCCGGTCGCGCCGCCCGCACCCTCCGCGGCGGCGGGCCGCATCCGCGTCTCGACCGGCCAGGTCGTCGCGCTCGACCGCACCGTCATCATCGGCCGCCGTCCGCGGTCCACGCGGGCGAGCGGTGCGAGCCTTCCGCACCTCATCGCGGTGGAGAGCCCGCAGCAGGACATCTCGCGCAGCCACCTCGAAGTGCGGCCCGAGGGCGACACCGTCGTGGTGATCGACCTGCACACCACCAACGGGTCCACGCTGCTGCGTCCGGGCGCCGACCCGTTGCGACTGCACCCGGGCGAGCAGACCCTGGTGCTGTCCGGCGACGTGGTCGATCTCGGCGACGGAGTGACCGTCGCGTTCGAGGACCTGCCGTGAGTCGCCGCCCTTCGCCGCCGCCCGCCCTTCCCGGCTTCACCTACGTGGAGCCGCTGGGCACCGGCGGCTTCGCCGACGTCTTCCTGTACGAGCAGGAGATGCCGCGGCGTCGCGTCGCGGTGAAGGTGCTGCTCGCCGACCGGATCTCGAGCGGCGCGGCTCAGGAGTTCGCCGACGAGGCCAACGTGATGGCGATGCTGTCCACGCATCCCGCCATCGTCACGATCTACCAGGCCGGAGTCGCCGGTGACGGGCGCCCGTACCTCGTCATGGAGTACTGCCCGCGGCCGAACCTGCAGCTGCGCTCGCGCAAGGAGCCGTTCTCGGTCGCCGAAGCGCTGCGCGTCGGCATCCAGGTGGCAGGCGCCGTGGAGACCGCGCACCGGGCAGGCGTGCTGCACCGCGACATCAAGCCCGCGAACATCCTGGTCACCGAGTACAACCGGCCCGCGCTCACCGACTTCGGCATCGCCTCCACGACGGGTGCGACGGGCGAGGCCTCCGGGATGTCGATCCCGTGGTCGCCGCCGGAGTCGTTCGCCGAGCCGCCGCAGAGCGGACCGCGCACCGACGTGTGGGCCCTCGGCGCGACGCTGTACACCCTGCTCGCGGGGCGTTCGCCGTTCGAGCGTCCGGGTGAGCGCAACTCCAGCGCCGACCTGATCGAGCGCATCGAGCGTGCGGCGCTGCCCGCGCTCGGGCGGCCGGACTCGCCGGAGAGCCTGCAGCGGCTGCTGGAGCGCGCGATGGCGAAGAACCCGGACGACCGCTTCCCGAGCGCCGTCGCCTTCGCCCGTGCGCTGCAGAAGGTGCAGATCGAGCTGTCGCACTCGGTGACGCCGATCGACATCGTCGACGACCACCCGCCCGCGGAGGATCTCGACGACGACAACGACGGGCTGACGCGGGTGCGCGAGATCGTCAGCATCGATCCGCACGTGTCGACGTCGACCCGCCCGTCCGCCGCCACGCAGCCGAAGGGCCCGTCGGCCGCGCTGCCGGACGCCCCGCGGTTCGAGATGCCGCCGCGCCCCGAGCTCGACGTGGAGCAGACGCAGCGCCGCGACGGAGGCGCCGCCGCCGCTGCGGCGGCCGCGGTCCCGTCCGCTCCGGCCTCGCCCGCGCCCGACCGCGACGACCGCACGATCCTCCGCCCGCCGCAGGTCGTCCAGCCCGAGGCCCCCGCGCCCGCCGCGCCGGAGCCGGCATCCGCACCCCCGCGCGCCCCGGAGACGGACACCGCCGCGGGCGCGCAGCCGCGCCGCTCGCGCACCGGGATGTGGATCGGCCTGGCCGCTGCCGCCGTGGTCGTGGTGGTCGGCGGCATCGTGGGCCTCAACGTGCTGGTGTCCGGCCTCGCGCCCGCTCCGGCCCCCGAGAACACGGAGGCAGCCGTCGACCCGCAGGACCCGGTCTCCGACGCGGTGCCCAAGGTCACCGAGCTCACGGGTGTCCGTGCGGGCGAGCAGGTCACGTTCACGTGGCAGAACCCCGACCCGCGTGAGGACGACAGCTACATCTGGACCGAGACCGGAGGCGCGGCCGACGCTGCCGTGAAGCAGGCCGCGGAGGAGACCGTGACCTTCACCCCTGCGGCGGCCGGCGAGGTGTGCATCGAGGTCATGCTGCGGCGCGGCGACGGCCGGGCGTCCGAACCCGTCACGGGGTGTGTCGGGTGACCGGGGGCGCGGGGGTCACGGTCGAGTTCGCGGGCGAGTACTACCCGATCGAGCAGGGCAGTCGCTTCGTGGTGGGGCGCGAGGGCGACCTGGCGCTCGACGACAACCTGTTCCTGCACCGGCACTTCCTGGAGATCAGCGAGGGCGACGGGTTGTGGTGGCTGACGAACATCGGCACCCGGCTCACGGCCACGGTCACCGATTCCGCGGGCGGAGTGCAGGCGTGGCTGGCGCCTGGCGCGCGGCTGCCGCTGGTGTTCGAGACGACCACGGTGGTGTTCAGCGCGGGTCCCACCACCTACGAACTGGTGCTGCACGCCGCGGAGCCGGCGTTCCGCGCGACCAAGCGCGACTACGACGACGACGGCATGTCCACGATCGGGGATGTGCCGCTCACGCTGAGCCAGAAGCTGCTGATCCTGGCGCTGGCCGAGCCGCAGCTGCGTCGTGACGGCACCGGCATGAGCGAGATCCCGTCCTCGGCGAAGGCCGCGGAGCGCCTGGGATGGACCGTCACCCGCTTCAACCGCAAGCTCGACAACGTGTGCGACAAGTTCGACCGCGTCGGGGTGCCAGGGATGCGCGGCGGGCAGCGCAGCTTCGCCACGAACCGCCGGGCGCGGCTCGTGGAGCACGTGATCGCGTCGCGGCTCGTGACGAAGGACGACCTCCCGCTGCTGGACGCACCGCAGCCGAGTGAGGCAGAGGGAGACAACGAGTGAAGGTACGGCTGACGCTGCTGCGCCAGGGTGCGGCATCCAGCGACATCGAGGTCACGGCCGAGAGCACCGCGACGATCGGCGACATCGCGGCGATGATCGTGCGCGCCGACCCGCTCGGAGCGTTCGCGCATGCCGACCCGTCGGCCGTGACGCTGGAGGCCTACAGCTCCGTCGTGTCCGGCGCGGGCGACCTGCTCGCCCCCGAGTCCACGTTCGCGCACGTCGGCCTCGCCCACGGCGCGACCGTGCGCGTCGTGCCAGCCTCGTACGAACAGCGACCGGTGGTCGGGCGCCTGGAGGTCGGCGCAGGCCAGGGAGCGCGCTCGATCGCCCTCACCCGCGGCACGATCGTGCTCGGCCGCGACGAGTCCTGCGACGTCGTGATCGACGATCCGCTCGTGTCGAAGAAGCACGCGCGACTGGAGATCGGCGATCGCGTCGAGCTGATCGACCTCAACTCCGCGAACGGCATCCTCGTGGACGGCGCCTCCGTGGTGCGGCTGGTCGCGGCGGAGGGCGAGCTCGCGGTCGTGCTGGGCGACACCCCCGTCCGCGTGCAGGTGGAGACCGGCGTCGCCGGGCCCACCACGGCCGAGGCGTCCATCCGCCAGGTGGAGTTCGTGCGCTCGCCCCGCGTGGAGGAGCGCTACCTCGGCGAGGAGCTCGACGGCACCGACTTGCCCGTCCCCGCCCGCAAGCAGCCGTTCCCGCTGCTGACCCTGGTGGCGCCGCTGCTCATGGGCGGCGCGATGTACTTCTTCACGCAGAGCATCCTCTCGATCATGTTCGTGGCGCTCTCCCCGCTGCTCATGATCGGCACCTGGCTGACGACGAAGAACCAGCAGAAGCGCGAGCTGGAGGAGGACAAGAAGCGTTTCGAGGAACAGCTCGAACGGCTGGAGGCGCGGCTGCAGAGCGAGCGGGAGCGGGAGATCGACGTGCGGCGCCGCGAGGTGCCGCTGCTCCGCGAGGTCAGCGATGCCGCGCTCGCCGCCGGGCCCCTGATCTGGACCCGCCGCACCGAGCATTGGTCGTTCCTGCACGTGCGCCTCGGCATCGGCGACACCGGCTCGCGCAGCTCGGTCAAGGACTCGAACGGCCGCGATCGCGCGATCCCCGAGTACGTGGAGAAGCTCGACGCGGTGGTCGACGCCACGCGGATCGTGCCGCAGGTTCCGATCCTGGAGGACCTGACGGATGTCGGCGCCCTCGGCATCGCCGGGCTCGGCGGTCGCTCGACCGGCTACGCCAGGGCACTGCTCGCACAGCTCACCGGACTGCACGCGCCCGCCGACCTCGGCGTCGTGGGCCTGTGGGGTCCGCGCTGGGGCGCCCAGCTCGCCGATGCCAAGTGGCTGCCGCATGCGTGGTCCGCGCAGGCCGTGCTCGGCGTGCAGCCCATCGGCGACGGGCCGACGTCCGCGGGTCAGATCGTCGCGCGGCTGGAGGAGCTCATCGCCACGCGGTCGACCCGGAGCGGCGACGCCGTGGAGCTCGGGGCGCTGGAGGCCGAGAAGGCCGCGACCAACAGCGGTTCGAAGGTCGGAGAGGACTCCCGCAACCGTCACGACGCCGTGCCGAAGCCGGCGATCGTCGTGCTGATCGCGCCGGACGCCCCCGTCGACCGCGGGCGCCTGATCCAGCTCTCGGAGCGGGCGGCCTCCCGCGGCATCTTCCCGGTGTGGCTGACGGAGGACACCGCGTCCCTCCCCGCCTCCTGCCGCACGTTCGTGCAGCTCGCCGCGACCGACAGTGCCCACTTCGTGCGACTCGGCGAGGTGATCGACGACCTCGCGGTGGACGAGCTCACCCGCGAGCAGTTCGCGGTGTTCGCGAGGGCGCTGGCCCGGCTCACCGACGCGGGCGAGGTGGCGCTCGACCGCAGCGACGTGCCGCGCACGATCTCGATGCTGCACCTGCTGGGCCGCGACATGGCCACGCAGCCGGAGAGCGTGGTCGACCGGTGGACGCAGAACGACTCGCTGCACTCGCGCCGCAAGGTCGGGTCCGCACGGCGGTACCAGCCCAAGCTCCGTGCCCTCGTCGGCGCCGGTGCCGAGGGGGCGCTCCAGCTCGACCTGCGGCAGCAGGGCCCGCACGCCCTGGTCGGCGGCACGACCGGTTCGGGTAAGAGCGAGTTCCTGCAGGCGTGGGTGCTGGGCATGGCGACCGAGTACAGCCCGGAGCGTCTCACCTTCCTGTTCGTGGACTACAAGGGCGGCTCGGCGTTCGCGGACTGCGTGAGCCTTCCCCACTGCGTCGGCATCGTGACCGACCTCAACGAGCACCTCGTGCGCCGGGTGCTGGTGAGCCTCCGCGCGGAGCTGCACTATCGCGAGCACCTGTTCAACCGGAAGAAGGCCAAGGACATCCTGGAGCTGGAGCGCGCGGGCGACCCGCAGGCCCCGCCGGCCCTCGTGCTCGTGATCGACGAGTTCGCCGCGCTCGCCAAGGAGGTCCCGGAGTTCGTGGACGGCGTGATCGACATCGCTCAGCGCGGTCGCTCGCTCGGCATCCACCTGATCATGGCGACGCAGCGTCCTGCCGGTGTCATCAAGGACAACCTGCGGGCGAACACGAACCTCCGCGTCGCGCTGCGCATGGCCGATGAGACCGACAGCAACGACGTCATCGGCACGAAGGACGCGGCGCTGTTCGACCCGGGCACGCCCGGTCGCGGTATCGCGAAGACGGGTCCCGGCCGCATGACGCTGTTCCAGTCCGCGTACTCGGGCGGATGGAGCCTCGGCGAGAGCGACAGCACGGACGTCGCCATCGCCGCGTTCGGCAGCACGGACCAGGGCTCGTGGGAGCTGCCGATCGACGAGAGCGCCGTGGTGGTGGACGAGGATCTGGGCCCGAACGACCAGCAGCGGCTGGTGAGCACGATGGTCCTCGCGGCGCAGGCGGCCCAGGTCGCGCAGCCCCGGCGGCCGTGGCTGGACGAGCTGGCCCCGACCTTCGACCAGCTCAAGCTGCCGCAGCGCACGGACGCGGCGCTGCTGCTCGGCGTGATCGACGAGCCCGAGCGGCAGGAGCAGGTGCCGTTCCACTTCCTGCCCGACACCGAGGGTCATATGGTGATCTACGGCACCAGCGGCTCCGGCAAGTCCGCGGCCCTGCGCACGCTCGCGGTGTCGGCGGGCATCACGCCGCGCGGCGGACCCGTGCAGGTGTACGGGCTCGACTTCGGCTCCGGCGCTCTGCGCATGCTGGAGCCGCTGCCGCACGTCGGCTCGGTCATCTCGGGCGACGACGCCGAGCGCGTGGCACGGCTGTTCGCCACGCTGCGCCAGGAGCTGGACCGCCGCGGGGACGCCTATTCGGCGGTGGGCGCGGCGACCCTCACCGAGTACCGGCAGCTCTCCGGCAAGACCGACGAGCCGCGCATCCTCGTGCTGATCGACGGGTTCGCGGCGTTCCGCAACGACTACGAGGCGGTGATCGGCCGCACCGACACGTACAACGCGCTGCAGGAGGTGCTGTCGGACGGTCGTGCGGTCGGCATCCACGTGGTGCTGTCGGCCGACCGCTTCCAGAGCATCCCGAGCGCGCTGAACGCGATGCTGCAGCGCCGGGTGGTGCTGCGCATGGCCGACACGGACGCGTACAACATCCTGAACGTCCCGAAGGACGTGCTGACGCCCGAGTCGGTGCCCGGCCGCGCGATCGTGGGCGAGAACGAGGCGCAGATCGCGATCATCGGCGGCACCCGCAGCATGAAGGAGCAGTCCCTGGCGATCGAGCGGATGGCGGCGTCCATGTCCCGCCGCGGCGTGCCGGACGCCCCGCCCGTGCGCGCGCTGCCGCTCCGCTACGGCGTGGAGGAGATCCCGGCCACGGTCGGCGACCAGCTCGTGGTGGGTCTGGCCGACAGCGACCTGGGTCCGTTCGGCATCGAGCCGACCGGCACGTTCGTGATCGCCGGGCCCCCCGCGAGCGGCAAGAGCAACGCGCTGGCCGCCATCGCACAGCAGGTGCTGCGGGCCCGCCCCGGCACGCCGACGCTGTTCCTCGGCTCGACGCGATCCCCGGCCCGTGCGGCGGTCACCTGGACCTCGACGGCAGCGGACGGCATCAGCGGCACCGCGGCCGTGGCGGAGATCGTGGAGAAGGCCGAGCAGGGCCTGAAGCCCGTCGTGGCCGTGGAGGGAGTGGCCGAGTTCGCCTCGTCGCTGCTGGAGATGCCGCTGTCCGACCTCGTCAAGCGCGCGACCAGGGGCGAGCTGCTGCTGCTGTTCACGGGTGACACGAGCGAGTGGACGAGCAACTTCGGGCTGCTCGGCGAGATCAAGCAGGCCCGGCGCGGTGTCGTGCTGCAGCCGGAGACCATCGACGGCGAGCTGGTGCTCAAGGCGCCGCTGCCGCGGATCGGCCGGGGCGAGTTCCCGGTGGGCAGGGCCGTGCTCGCGCAGCGCGGCAAGATCGTGCGGGTGCAGTTCCCGCTCGTGATCCCGGAGACGGTGTGAGAGGCCGTCCCGGATTCATGGGGACTTCTCCCCATGTGCAGGGCAGCGCCCCTTCGTTACTCTCGAAGGACAAGAACACCTCCGGCACCCGCCGGGGCGACCGGAAGGTAACACCATGACGAACCTCAAAGTCAGCTACGCCGACATGAAGGACGCTGCTGGCCGTCTCCGCACGGGCCAGCAGGAGATCGAGACCCAGCTGAAGAACCTGCGTGCCTACGTGTCGCAGCTCGTCTCGGGCGGCTTCGTGACCACGTCCGCCTCTGGCGCGTTCGACGCGTCCTACGCGCAGTTCAACCAGGGCGCGACCGCGACCATCGCCGGTATCGAGGGCATGGCCCGCTTCCTCGACGTGGCGGCCCAGTCGCTGCAGTCGACCGACGAGCAGCTGGCC
>NZ_JALXPE010000042.1 GCF_025143365.1 Microbacterium sp. p3-SID336
GCCGAACGGGCGCGCCCCCCCCTCCGCAAACGGGTCAGACCTTGCGGCTGCCGCTGATCGCTCGGATCAGCCAGGCGATCACGGCGATGGCCAGGAGCACCAGTCCGACCCACAGCAGGAACTGCAGCGACTGCACCAGGCCTCCGGTGATCGCAAGGATCACGGCGATGACGATGACGATGATCAGGAGGATGTTCATCGGTCTTTCCCTTCTCTCGGGGCGCGGGCGCCCGACTGCGGTGCCCTCACGCTAGACCTCATCCTCACCCTCCATCGAGGGGGTTGACTTCGACCCTCCGAGTGCGCGAAGGAGCAGAACAATGCCAGGACGACGCAACAACTCCCTGAAGGATCCCGAACTGTACGAAGAGCTGCGCGACGACGGCGCCTCGAAGGAGAAGGCCGCGCGCATCTCCAACGCCGCCGCTCGCGACGGTCGCAGCACCGTGGGGCGCCGGGGCGGGAAGCACGGCGACTACGACGACTGGACGGTCCCGGAGCTGCGCAAGCGCGCGAAGGAGATCGGGCTGACCGGCTACAGCAGCAAGCGCAAGGCCGAGCTGATCTCCGCGCTGCGGAACCACTGAGGCGGGATGGCGCGCTTCGGGATCGAGGAGGAGTTCCTCCTGCTCGATGAGGATTCGCTCGTCCCCGTCGCCCTCGCCGGCGACATCCTGCGGCGCATCGGCGACCAGAACTCGACGGGTCGCGTGACCACCGAGTATCTGGCGTCGCAGTTGGAGTGCCTGACCTCCCCCGTGAGCACGGCCGCGGAGGCGACCGCGCAGTTGCGGGAGCTGCGCGCACTCATCGGTACCCACGCCGCGGCCCACGCCGCGATCGCCGCGCCCGTCGGCACGCCGTTCACCACACTGCGCTCGCCGCGCATCTCGCCCTCCCCGCACTACGACGACGTGGCCGCGCGGCTCGCGCACCTCACCCGCGAGCACGAGGTGAACGGTCTGCACGTGCACGTCGAAGTGCTGGATGAGGACGAGCGGGTTCGCGCCCTCAACCGGCTGCGCGCCTGGCTGCCGCTGCTGCTCGCGCTCAGCGCCAACAGCCCCTTCGCGAACGGGATCGACAGCGGATTCGCGAGCTGGCGGAGCATGCTCATCCGTCGGCTGCCGTCGTCGTGGTGTCCGCCGCGGTTCCACGACGCCGACGACTACCGGGCTCGCGTCGACCGGCTCCTCGCGCTCGGCACGATCGGCGAAGCCACCTCCCTCTCCTGGGCCGTGCGGCTGTCGGAGCGCTACCCCACCGTCGAAGCGCGGATCGCCGACACTCAGCTCAGCGCCGAGGACGCGGTGCTCTCCGCCCTCCTCTGCCGGGCGATCGCCCTGGCGAGCGACCAGCGGATCGCGACGGACGACCTCGACGGCATCGACGCCTCCGTGTGGACCGCGTCGCGCTCCGGCATGGCGGCGCGGATCATCGACCCGCTCAGCGGCGAGGTGACGGAGGCCTGGACCGTCGCCGAGCGGCTGCTCACCGCACTCGGGCCCGTGCTGCAGGACCTCGGCGACGCGGATGAGGTGCACACCGGGATCGAGCGTCTCCGCACGCACGGCACCGGCGCGGCCAGGCAGCGGGCCGCCCACGCGGACGGGGGGACGCGCGCGCTCGCCATCCTGCTGCGTTCCGGGACGGCTCCCGCGGCGCACTGAGCGGCCCCTGCGTCCCCGCGCGGGAGTAGGGTCGGCCTGTGGCCCCCTCCTTCGCCCCGCTGCAGCGCCTCGTGATCGCGATCGCCGTGCTCGCCTCCTTCGTCACCTTCCTCGACGGCACCGTGGTCAACGTCGCGCTGCCTGCGATCAGCCGGGAGCTCGGCGGCGGGATCACGACGCAGCAGTGGGTGGTGGACGCGTACCTGATCACGCTGAGCGCGCTGATCCTGCTCGCCGGATCGCTGTCCGACGCGTACGGCCGCGTGCTCGTGATGCGCATCGGGCTGATCGCGTTCGGCATCGCTTCCGTCGCGGTCGCGGCGGCCGTGGACCCGCTCATGCTGATCGTGGCCCGCGCGGGCCAGGGCGCGGCGGGGGCGCTGCTGGTGCCCAGCTCGCTGGCCCTGATCACCGCCACCATGCGCGGCGACGTCCAGGCCAGGGCGATCGGCGTATGGACGGCCTTCACCACCGCCGCGCAGCTCGTCGGACCCCTCCTCGGCGGGCTGTTCGTCGACTTCCTGTCCTGGCGGTTCGTGTTCCTCATCAACGTGCTGCCGATCGGCGTCACGCTGCTGCTGCTCGCGCGTCTGCATCTGCCGGAGCACCCGCGAGGCGTCCGCGTGGACTGGTGGAGCGGAGCCCTGTGCGCGGTGGGTCTCGGCGCCCTCGTGTTCGCGCTCATCGAGCAGCCGAACCTCGGCTGGGGCTCGCCCGCGATCTGGATCCCCGCGGTCGCCGGCGCCGCCCTCTTCGCCGTGTTCCTGTGGCGCCAGCAGCGCTCGGCGTCGCCGCTCATGCCGCTGTGGCTGTTCCGGGTGCGCGACTTCGGCTGGGGAAACCTGGCGACCCTGTTCGTGTACGCCGCGCTCTCCCTCAACGGCTTCGTGGTCGGCGTGTACCTGCAGCAGGGCGCCGGACTGAGCGCCACCGCCGCGGGGCTCGCCAGCCTGCCCATGACGATTCTGATGATCCTGATCAGCTCGCGCGCGGGGCTGTGGGCCGGCCGGTGGGGTCCGCGCATCTTCATGACGGTCGGACCGCTGCTGATGGCCGCGGGCGCGCTGCTCCTGCTCACGGTCTCCGCCGACTTCGACTACTGGTGGCAGGTGCTGCCGGCCATGATCGTGATGGGCCTCGGGCTCTCGCTCACGGTCGCACCGCTCACGGCGGCGATCCTCGGCGCGATCGACGAGAACCACTCGGGCATCGCCTCGGCCGTGAACAACGCCGTGTCGCGCGTGGCCGGGCTCCTGGTGGTCGCGCTGCTGTCGACCATCGTCGGGGGCTCGCTCGACCTCGACGGCTTCCACAGCGCGGCGTGGGTGACGGCGGCTCTCCTAGTGTTCGGCGGCGTCGTGTCGTGGATCGGGATCCGCCGCAACCCGTCCGATGCCCCGCAGGGCCCTGCGGACGTGGGAGCAGAGGAGCCCGCCGCCGAGCAGTAGCGGGGCGCTTGCCCGGAGAGGTCCCTCTCGTCAAGCCCTGTGCGCCGCCGCTCACACCGGGAGATGATGCGAGGGATCGATCCGATGGGAGCCTTCCTCATGACCGTCTCCGCCCTCGCCCCCGACACCGCCGTCGCGTTCTCCGCTCGCGGCCCGATGTCGAGCGCCGCCCTCGCCTGCCTCACGGGAGGCGCCGACGACACGTCCGTGCTGCCGGAGCTCGCTGCGGCAGCCGTCGCCGCGAGCACCGATGTGGTGCGCGACGACGACATCCAGCTCGCGCTGTTCGTGCTCTACGCCTCCTCCTACGGCTCGCTCCCGGCCCTCGACCCCACGCGCGAGTGGGATGCCGGCGTGATCGGCGCCCGCGGCATCCTGGAGGATGCCTTCGAGGCGACGCTGCGGGAGACGGTTCCGATGCCCGAGCTCCCCGAGCCCACGGTCGACGCGGTGGGCCGCGCCCTGTTCGCCCTCGCGGCGGCCGACACGGGCCCGAGCCTGTCGCGCCACATCGCGAAGAGGGCCACACGAGAGCAGGCGGAGGAGTCTCTGATCCTCCGCTCCGTGTACACCCTGCGCGAAGCCGACCCGCACTCCTGGGCGATCCCGCGGCTGACCGGCCGCGCGAAGGCCGCGCTGGTCGAGATCCAGTCCGACGAGTACGGCGGGGGCCGGCCGCAGCGCGTGCACGCCGCGCTCTACGCCAGGGCGCTCCGCGCGGCGGGACTCGACGACACCTACGGCGCCTACGTCGACGACGCGCCGGCGATCACCCTCGCTTCGCACAATCTCATGAGCCTGTTCGGCCTCAACCGGCGGCTGGTCGGCGCGATCGTGGGCCATCTCGCCGCGTATGAGATGACCTCGTCGATCCCCTGCCGCTTCTACGCCGACGGGCTGCGGCGCCTCGGCTTCGACGATGCGGTCGCCGAGTACTTCGACGAGCACGTCGAAGCGGATGCGGTGCACGAGCAGATCGCCGCCCGCGACCTCGCAGGGAGCCTGGCCGAGGACCACCCCGAGCAGCTCGCGAACATCCTGTTCGGCGCCGCGGCGTGCCTCACCGTGGACGGGTGGGCGGGCGCGCACACCCTCGACGCCTGGGCGGAGGGGCGCTCCGCGCTGCGGGAGCGGGTGGCGTCATGAGCGGGCGGTCGGAGCCGGTCACGGTGACGCCGTACCCGGACGGGCCGCTGCTCGTGCGCGGCGACATCGAGCTGCGGTCGGCGGACGGAGAGCTGATCGATCCGCGACGCCGGACGGTGGCGCTGTGCCGTTGCGGCCTGTCGGCGCTGAAGCCGTTCTGCGACGGCACGCACAAGGCCGCGGGCTTCCGCACCGACGACTGAGGCGGCTCAGCCCTCCGGCCAGTAGTAGCTGTCGGGGGTGGAACGCGCGCCGAAGATCGCCTGACCGACGCGCACACAGGTGGCGCCCTCCTCGACGGCGATCTCGTAGTCGCCCGACATGCCCATCGACAGTTCGCCGTCGCCGATCAGCGCGGGCGTCTCCTCGCGCGCGCGGTCGCGGAGCGTGCGCAGCACCCGGAAGCACTCGCGCACCCTGGTCTCGTCCGGCGTGAGCAGTGCGAGCGTCATGAGCCCGCGCACCCGGAGCGAGGAGTAGACGGGGAGGGCGCGCAGGAACGCGTCGAGCTCCTCCGGCGGCATGCCGAACTTCGACTCCTCCGCGGACGTGTTGACCTGCACGTAGACGTCCAGCCCGCGGCCTGCCGCCTGCAGGCGCCGATCCAGGGCCTCCGCGACGCGCAGCCGGTCGAGCGCCTGGAACTCGGCGGCGAACGACGCCACGTCGCGCGCCTTGTTCGTCTGCAGGTGGCCGATGATCGACCAGGACACGTCGAGGTCGGTCGTCTCGCGGCTCTTGCGCACCGCCTCCTGCACCTTGTTCTCGCCGAGCAGACGCAGGCCGGAGGCGATCGCCACGCGCACGCGCTCGGTGGGCACGGTCTTGCTGACCGGCAGCAGCCGCACGGCGGCGGGATCGCGACCGACTCGGACCGCGGCGGCATCGATGCGGTCTCGCACAGCCGCGACGTTGGCCTGGAAGTCCGCGACCGTGGACGCGGTCGGGTAGCGCGTGAACGCGTCGATCGGATCGGAATGTTTTGACATAGGCCAAAATCTAACATAGCTTCGGATCAGCCGTGCAGCCGCCGGCACACCCCCTGCGAAAGAGTCCGCCCATGTCTCTGCCCGGCCCGTTCTCCGACACCGCCCTCGTCGAGCCGCGTCTGCGCACCGAGGTCCCCGGCCCGCGCAGCCGCGCCCTGCACGAGCAGCGCCTGCGCGTGGTGCCGCGCGGCGTCGGCAGCGTGCTCCCCGTGTACATCGAGCACGCCGATGGCCCCTGGGTCACCGACGTCGACGGCAACCGCTTCCTCGATCTCGGCAG
Source organism: Microbacterium sp. p3-SID336 (assembly GCF_025143365.1). Classification (GTDB taxonomy): domain Bacteria; phylum Actinomycetota; class Actinomycetes; order Actinomycetales; family Microbacteriaceae; genus Microbacterium. The sequence goes on from NZ_JALXPE010000042.1 coordinate 5,534, forward strand.
CGGCATCGGCGTCACCACGATCGGGCACACCAACCGCGCCGCGGTGAACGCCGCCACCGCGCAGCTGGACAGGGTCACGCACACGCTCTTCACCGTGACGCCCTACGAGGGGTACGTGCGACTGGCGGAACAGCTCGCCGCGCGCACCCCCGGCGACCATGAGAAGCGCACGATGTTCGCGAACTCCGGGGCCGAGGCGGTCGAGAACGCCGTCAAGATCGCCCGCCGCCACACGGGTCGCCGGGCGGTCGCTGCCCTCGACCACGCCTTCCACGGCCGCACCACGCTCGCGCTCGCCATGAACCACAAGGCGGTGCCGTACGGCGCGGGCTTCGGTCCGTTCGCCCCGGACGTGCACCGCGTGCCGAACTCGTACCCCTACCGCGACGGCCTCAGCGGAGCCGACGCGGCCGCCCGCACGATCGCGTACCTGGAGCAGCGCATCGGCGCGGACGACCTCGCCGCCGTGATCTCGGAGCCCATCCAGGGCGAGGGCGGCTTCGTGGTGTCCGCGCCGGGCTACCTGCCCGCACTGCAGGAGTGGTGCACGCAGCACGGCGTGGTGTTCATCGCGGACGAGATCCAGACCGGGCTCGGGCGCACGGGAACCTGGTTCGCGAGCGAGCACTTCGACCTGGTGCCCGACCTCGTGCTCACCGCGAAGGGCATCGCCGCAGGCCTGCCGCTGGCCGGGGTCACCGGTCGCGCCGAGATCATGGACGCCCCGGACCCGGGCGGTCTCGGCGGCACCTTCGGCGGCAACCCCGTGTCGATCGCGGCGGCGCTCGCAGTGTTCGAGGAACTCGGCGACGGCGACTACTTCGAGGACGCCGTGCGGATCGGCGCCCACCTCGGCACGCGGCTCCGCGAGCTGTCCGCGCGTCACCCCGTCGTGGGCGACGTGCGCGGCATCGGCGCGATGCAGGCGTTCGAGCTGAGCTCGCCTGGCACGACGCAACCCCTGCCAGGAGCGGCCTCGGCGATCGCCGAGTTCGCGGCGCAGCGCGGCATCCTGCTGCTCACCGCGGGCAGCGACGGGAACGTCATCCGTTTCCTGCCGACGCTCACCACGACCGATGCGCAGCTCGACGTCGCGATCGACGTGATCGACGCGGCGCTGCGCACACTCGGCTGACCGGCCCCTCGTCCCCGGAGCTCGCCATGCCCGCTGCCACCGCTTCCCGCACCGCTCTGGCGCTGCGCCATGTCGCCTTCGAGGACCTCGGCCTCCTCGCGCCGCTCCTGGAGCAGCGCGGGTATGCCGTCCGCATTCTGGACGCGGGGGTCGACGATCTCGACGCCGACGCGGTGGTCGCGGCCGACCTGCTGGTCGTGCTCGGGGGTCCGATCGGCGTCTACGACGAGGAGCGCTATCCGTTCCTCCGTGCGACGAAGACCGCGATCGCGGCCCGTCTCGCCGACGGAGGCGCCACGCTCGGCGTCTGCCTCGGCGCGCAGCTGCTGGCCGAGGTGCTGGGGGCGGAGGTGCGCCCCACGGGAGCGGTCGAGATCGGCTACGGCCCGCTCGAGCTGACGCCGGACGGCCTGGACTCGGCGCTGCGGCTCCTCGACGGGGAGCCGGTGCTGCACTGGCACGGCGACGCCTTCGCGATTCCTCCGGGTGCGCGTCACCTCGCGCGCACGCCGGGTTTCCCCCATCAGGCCTTCGCGTTCGACCGGGTGCTCGGCCTGCAGTTCCACGTGGAGGCGGATCACCGCATGATCGAGCGCTGGCTGGTCGGCCACGCGCACGAGCTGCACCACGTGGGCATCGATCCGCGGATGATCCGGGAGCAGGCGCGTCGGTGGGGTCCGCGCCTCGAAGGGCTCGCGCGCGCGACGATCGACGCCTGGCTGGACGAGGTCGAGGCGCCGCGCTGAGCCGCCGGCAGGGGCCGGGCCCGCGTGGGCCCGGCCCCTGTCGTGCGTCACATCTGGTCGTGCCAGCCGCCCGCGACCATGGTCTGGAACTTCCAGCCGTCGGCCGTGCGCAGCAGCAGGTCCCCATAGCGCATCTCGTGCTTCACGCCGTCGACCTCGAACGACGCGTCCGTGACCACGAAGCACAGCGCCGGCGAGAGGAAGATCGGATGCCGCACGGAGGTCATATCCGCACCGCCGCCTCCGACGACCTCCCGCATCTGGGCGATGTAGCGCTCGCGGTCGCAGGAAGCGGCGAGACCGTGCCCCTGCGCGTCGTCGGTGACCTCGTTGAGCGGGAACGCCGCGACGTCGGCCATTCCCTCGAGGTCGCCGGCAAGTGCCAGGGCGTCGTAGTGGGCGTACCAGTCGAGGATCTCCTGGACCGCCTCGGAAGAGGCTCCTGCCCCTGCCGCCGCCGTATCGATCGTGTTCGTCATGCTGCTCCCGTCCGCTCAGTTACTTCGTACACTGTACATGGTAATTCGAGAATCGCAAGCTTCGGACAGCACGAAGGGCCGGATCCCTGCGGATCCGACCCTCCCGGGCGACTCAGGCCGCGCGGCGCAGCGGCACCGTCGGGAAGTCGATCGGCACGTCGAGCGCGATGTTCACGTAGTTCGTGAACAGGTTCAGCGCGACCTGGCCGATGGTCTCGACGATCTGCTCGTCGTTCCAGCCGTGGGCGCGCAGCGCGTCCACGTCGGCCGACGTCACCTGCCCGCGCTCGTCGACGAGCTTGAGCGCGAAGGCGAGGAGGGCCGCCGTCCGCGGATCCTCCGAGGTGCCGTCCTGCGCGGCGGCGAGCGCCTCCGTGGTCAGGCCGGCCTTCTTGCCGAGGGCGGTGTGCGCGGCGAGGCAGTAGCCGCACGAGTTGCGGTTCGCGACAGCCACGGCGATCTGCTCGCCGAGCGCCGGGCCGAGCGTGCCGCCACCGTAGGCGCCGAAGGCGCTCCACATGCTGGTCAGGGCGGCGGGCGAGTTGGCGACGGCGCGGAACATGGCGGGAACAGCACCGAACGCGGCGCCGATCTGCTCGAGCTGCTCCTTGACGGGGCCGGTGGCGTTCTCACGGTCGATCAGAGGGACGTTGGGCACGGGATTCTCCTTCGGTCTGCATCGGGCCGGGTGTCGGCCCTCTCTCAAGTCTCGCGAGCAGCGCAGGATGATACGCACCATATGGTCTTGCATTCGTGACAGATCGTCCAGAGAATGGAGAGGTGCCGCTCGACAGACTCACCCCGCTACTGGAGCGCTTCCGCGTGCGCAGCCGCCTCTTCCACACCGGCCCCCTGTGCGGCACCACGGTCTTCGCCCAGAGCGCGGGCCACGGCTTCCTGCATGTGCTGCGCCGCGGCGAGATGGAGGTGACGCACCGAGGCGCCGACGGCCGCACGATGCGACAGCACGTGACGCAGCCGAGCCTGCTGTTCTTCCCGCGTCCGCTCGACCACACGTTCATCAACGCCCCCGCCGAGGAGTCGGACTTCGCCTGCGCGACCATCGACTTCGACGGCGGCGCGACGCACCCGCTCGTCCGCACGCTTCCCGCTGTGATCGTGCTGCCGCTCGACGACGTCGCCACGCTCTCCCCCGCCCTGGACCTGCTGTTCGCCGAGGTGGACAACGTGCGCTGCGGCCGCCCGCTGCTCGCGGATCGGCTGTTCGAGGTGGTCCTGATCCAGCTGCTGCGCTGGATGCTCGACCACTCGCACGACCTCGTCCTCCCGCCCGGACTCCTGCCCGGCCTCGCGGACGAGCGCCTGGCACCGGCCCTGGTCGCGATGCACGAGGCGCCGGGCGAACCGTGGACGCTCGACAGCCTCGCCCGCACCGCCGCCCTCTCCCGCAGCGCCTTCGCCGCCCGCTTCAAAGAGGTGCTCGGCCGTTCCCCCGGCGACTACCTCACCGAGTGGCGCCTCACCATCGCGCAGGAGCAGCTGCGCGCCGGGATGACGGTGACCGCGGTCGCCGCCGAACTCGGCTATGCCAGCGCCTCCGCGTTCTCCCGCGCGTTCGCGCAGCGCCTCGGCTGCTCGCCGCGCGCCTGGCTCGGTCTCGCGGCCTGAGCTCAGGCCCCGGCCGCCATGACCGCGGCGACGCCGGCCACCACCCGGTCGAGGTCGGCCGCGGTGAGCGAGGGGTGCACGGGAAGGGAGAGCACCTCGCGGGCGGCCCGCTCGGTCTCCGGCAGCTCCACGCCCGGTGCATAGGCCGTGAGCGACGGCAGACGGTGGTTCGGGATCGGGTAGTAGACGCCCGACCCGACCCCGTGCTCCTCGCGGAGCGCCCGGTGCACGCGGTCGCGCTCCCCGTCGGCGATGCGCACGGTGTACTGGTGGTACACGTGCTCGGCACCCTCCGCGACCGCGGGGACCGCGAGCCCGTCGATGCGCCCGAGCTCCGCGTCGAGGAATGCGGCGTTGCGCTGCCGCTGCGCGGTCCACGCGGCGACCCGGCGCAGCTGCACACGCCCCACCGCGGCGTGCACGTCGCTCATGCGGTTGTTGTAGCCGACGATCTCGTTCGCGTACTGCGTCTCCATGCCCTGGTTGCGCAGCAGCCGCACCCGTCGCGCGATGCCCTCGTCCGCGCACGCCACCATGCCGCCCTCGATCGCCGTCATGTTCTTCGTCGGGTAGAGGCTGAACATCGCGAAGGTCCCGATGGTGCCGGCGGGCCGTCCGCGCCAGGACGCGCCGTGCGCCTGCGCGGCATCCTCGAAGACCTCCAGCCCGTGCTCGCGGGCGACCTGCTCGATGCCGTCGACCAGGAACGGGTGCCCGTACAGGTGCACCGGCATGATGCCGCGCGTGCGGGCCGTGATCGCCTCCCGCACCCGCTCGGGATCGAGCGTGAAGTGCGTGGGCTCGATGTCGACGAACACCGGGGTGGCCCCGGCGAGGACCACGGAGTTCGCGACCGCCGCGAACGTGAACGACGGCACGATCACCTCGTCGCCCGGCCCCACCCCCGCGGCGAGCAGACCGAGCAGCTGCCCGCTGGTGCCGGAGTTCACGGCGACCGTCGCACGCCCCTGCAGGAACTGCGCGGCGAACTCGGCCTCGAACGCGGCGACCTCCGGCCCCTGGGCGAGATTGCCGCTGCGGAGAACGCGCTCGACGGCGGCGACCTCCTCGTCGCCGATCAGCGGCTTGGCGGCGGGGATCAGGTCGTGGTGCATGGCGGTGCCCTTCGTCGCGACGGCTCGGTCGAGCCACGGGTCTGGTCTGGAGGTGGAGGCAGGAATCGAACCTGCGTGCACGGTCTTGCGGACCGCGACCTGGCCACTCGGTCACTCCACCGGGTCTGGGGCGTCAGCTGCCCGGCGGGGAGTATCCCTGCAGAAAGGCGCCGAACCGCTGCACGGCGTCGACGAGGACCGGCGCTTCGGGCAGGAAGGCGATGCGCAGATGGTCGGCTCTCGGCCAGTTGAACGCGTGTCCGTGCACGAGCAGGATCCGCTCCGCGTCGAGCAGGTCGAGCACCAGACGCTCGTCGTCGACGATGGGGTGCGCGGCGGGGTCCAGCCGCGGGAACAGGTACAGCCCCCCTCCCGCCTCCCGCACCGAGACACCGGGAATGGCGCGCAAAGCCGTCGTCGCCGCATCGCGCTGCACCGTCAGCCGACCCTCGGCGGAGACGAGCGCGTCGAGGGACGAGTCGTGCGTGAGCGCGGCGCTGATCGCGTGCTGCGCGGGCACTGAAGCGCACATGCGCATCGAGGCCAGCAGCCGCACACCCGACAGGAACGGGTCGTCCGAGGCGAAGCCGGTGGTGACCGCCCACGCCGCGCGATACCCGGCGACACGGTGCGTCTTGGACAGCCCGGCGAACGTGACGCACGGGACGTCGGGCGCGACCTGGGCGGTGGACAGGTGGGTGAAGCCCGGATAGACGACGCGGTCGTAGATCTCGTCGGACAGGAGGAGCAGGCCGTGTCGTCGAGCCAGCTCGGCGATGCCCTCCAGGGTGCGCCGGTCGTACACCGCGCCGGTGGGGTTGTTCGGGTTGATCACGACGATCGCCCTGGTCCGCGGTCCGATCAGCCCCGCCATCGCATCGATGTCGGGCGCCCAGCCCTCCTCCTCGACGCACGGGTAGTGCACGGCATGCGCCCCGGCGAGCACCGTGGACGCCGTCCAGAGCGGGTAGTCGGGGCTCGGAACGAGCACCCCATCGCCGGGCTCCAGCAGCGCCTGCAGCACGATCCCGACCAGTTCGGAGACGCCGTTGCCCACTGTCACGTCGTCGAGCCCGACCGCCGGGAATCCGGGGCGCACCGCGTAGTGCGCGGCGATCGCCTGCCGCGTCTCGACCAGGCCGGGCGACTCGGAGTAGCCGTGCGCGTGCGGCAGCGCGGCCCGCAGCGCCTCGACGACGACCGGCGGCGCCTCGAAGCCGAACGGTGCCGGGTTGCCGATGTTCAGGCGGAGGATCCGCTCCCCCTGCGCCTCCAGCTCGGCCGCGCGCGCCGCGACCGGTCCCCGCAGGTCGTACAGCACGCCGTCGAGGCGGGAGGAACGCCCGATCCTGGCCGGGCGGGCAGCACGCACGGTGCTCACGCGGCCGACCCCGGCGCGCCCTCGATCACCGCAGACACGTCGTCGGCGAGGCGACGCAGGTCGGCGTCGTCGAGGTCGTGCACGGTCAGCCGGAGATGCGTGGCCCCCGCGCCGCTCCCCTCCAGGGCGAACTCGGTGCCCGCACGCACGAGCCACCCGCGGGCGGCCAGCAGCGCTGCGGCTGCGGCCGCCTCCCGCTGCACGTCGATCCAGACGTTCAGCCCGCTGCCGGTGAGCGCCGAGACGCCGCGCTCCCTCAGCAGGGCCGTGAACGCGCGGTTCCGGTCGACGTAGTGCGCGCCGGCCACCGCGATCTGCTCCCGCACCCCGGGGTCGCGGAGCATCGCCGCGGCCAGCCGCTGCATGACATGACTCACCCACATGGTGCCGGGGCTCAGGCGCCGGGCGAGCCGCTGCGCCGTGACAGGGTCGGATGCCGTGACGGCGAGGCGCAGGTCGGGTCCGAGGAACTTCGACACCGAGCGCACCAGTGCCCACCGCTCGTGCGTCGGCGCGATGATGCTGGCGTACGGCGTCGGTGCGAGCAGGGAGAAGTGGTCGTCCTCGATCACGAGCACGTGCGGGTACGCGGCGAGCACGTCCCGCAGCTCCTCCGCCCGTTCCGGTGTGATGCCGACGCCGGTCGGGTTGTGCGCGCGGGGCGTGCAGACGAGGGCGCGCACGCCGCTCTCCAGCGCCGCGCGCACGCCGTCGACCGTCAGGCCCTCCTCGTCCACGGGAATGGGCACGGTGGTGTAGCCGGCGAGCCGCGCGATGTGGATGCTGGAGAGGAAGCACGGGTCCTCCAGTCCCACCCGGTCGCCCTGCACCAGCGTCTGCGCGAGGAGTCGCTCGACCGCGTCGACCGCACCCGCCGTGACCGAGAGCCGGAACGGGCGCGGGTGGTCCTCGGCGATCCAGGCGGTGGCCCACTCGGCGAGGTCGGCGTCGATCACCGACTCCCCATAGAGGACGTGCTGCGGCCGCGCGGCCGCGAGAGCCGCTCCGAGGTCGGGGAGAAGGGCGGTCTGCGGGTTGCCGTTGCCGATGTCCCGCAGCGCCGTGCCCGGGGTGAATCCCTCGTCCTGGACGGCGGCGGGACCGAGCACCGTGGTCCCGGTGCGCCCGCCGGTCACCGCGATGCGTGCGGTGACGAGCGCGCGGTAGGCGGAGAGCACGGTGTTGCGATTGACGCCGAGGCGCTCCGCCAGCGCACGGACCGGCGGGAGCTGGTCGCCCGGAGCGAGCACCCCGCTCTCGACCAGGTCGCGCACGCTGTCGGAGATCTCGGCGGCCGTGGCACCCGCGATCCGCTCGTCGACGGGTTCGCGCGTGTCATCCGATGCCATGCGTTCGACCGTAGGCCAGATATTGACCTATGTCAAAGCAGCGCCGCGGGTGCCGCGCAATCAGGGCCGGTCGTCGAGCTCCACGCCGTCCTCGACCTCTTCCGCATCGAGGTCCGTCACGTCCACCTCCGGAGCCTCCCCCTCGCCGTTGTTGGCGGTCGGCGGCTCGCCGTGGAATCCGGTCGTCTCGTCCTGTCGTGCGTCCGACATGGCTGTCCTCCTCGCGTCGATGTGCGTTGTCGCTCCAGCCTGCGGGCACCGTTCGGAGAGGGCGAGCGGGTTGACAGGGCCCGGCTCGATGCGTCTCGAACGCCGGCGGGTGCGGGGTCTCGGGACGCGAGCGGGTGCAGGGTCTCGGGACGCGAGCGGGTGCGCTTCATTCCGATACGCAGGCGGGGTCCAGGTAGGGCCGGTAGCGTGCAGCACGGACGGCCCCCGCCAGACACGAGGCCTTCCCACGTCCGCGCACCGCGCACCGCACGATCACCGCGATCCCCCGACCTGAGGACACGATGACTCCCGGCACCCTCGTCCCCACCGCCGCCTCCTCCGGATACGACGGCTTCATCGGCTGGGTGCTCAGCCTGATCGAGTCCCTCGGCGAGATCGGCGTCGGGATCGCCGTGCTGATCGAGACGTTCGTGCCGCCCATCCCGTCCGAGGCGATCCTGCCCGCCGCCGGGTTCCTGGCCTACGACGGCCGGATGAACGCGTGGGGCGCCTGGGCCGCGGCCACCATCGGCGGGCTCGTCGGCGCCTGGCTCTGGTATGCGATCGGCGCCGCCGTCGGCCGCGACCGCACACGCCGCCTCGTCGGACGGATCCCGCTGCTCGACCACGACGACTTCGACAAGGCCGAGGAGTTCTTCGCCCGCTGGGGCGGCCGCGCCGTCCTGCTGGGACGCTGCGTGCCGCTCGTGCGGTCGTTCATCTCGATCCCGGCGGGCATCGAGCGGATGCGACTGTGGCTGTTCACGCTGTACACGGTGATCGGATCCGCCGTGTGGAACGGCATCTGGGTCGGCCTCGGGTATGCGTTCGGTCCGGCCATCCGCCCCGTCCTGGAGCAGTGGAGCGGCGTGCTCTCGGACATCGCCGTCGGGGCGATCGTCCTGCTGCTGGTCGTGTTCATCGTGCTGCGCGTCCGCCGACGACTGCGCGAAGCCGCCGCGCGCCGCGAACAGGAGGAGGGCTCCGCCTGAGCCCTCCTGCTCCAGACACGTCCGACGGGTACGGGGCCCCCGGACGGGGTCTCCACCTCAGCGCGCCCGTGTGGAGCGCGCCCTGGCCACCGCATCCGAAGGGATGACCAGCGTCGGTCTCGTCGCGTGGTGCAGCACGTTCGCCGACGTGCTCCCGAGCACCGTCGCCGCGACGCCGCGCAGACCGCGCGAGCCCAGCACGATCAGGTCGATGTCGCGCGCCTCGGCCGCGGCGATGATCGCCTCGGACGCGGGGACGAGCGTGGACGACACGAGCGGCTCCGCGCGCAGGCCCTGCGCCTCCGCGAGTTCTGCGCCTTCGGCCGCGATCCGCTCTGAGGCGTCGAGCATCGCGGCGTCCAGGCCGTCGAGCGCCTCCAGCGCCGGGTGACCCTGGAGGTGGGCCGCGAAGCCCTCCATCGGCTGTCTGGCGTAAAAGACCACGGTGACGGCCTGCGGGAACAGCGCGGCGGCGGCCTCGACCGCGGTCCGGGCATTGGGAGATCCGTCATAGGCGATGAGGAGTCTCGGAGTGGACATGGGGTCCTCCTTCTTTCAGGGCGCGGGTGACGCCGGATCAGAGCGTGCGGGTGGCGATCGTCTCGACCGTGCGGGCGGGGCGCTTCGTGCGGAACAGGATGCCCACCAGCAGGGCGCCGAGCAGCGCGATGCCGCCCGCGGTGAGGAACGCCGCCGAGTATCCGCCGGTGAGGGCTTCCGGATCGCCGAGGTGGCTGGCGCCGAAGCCCGCGGCGACCGCGGAGACCACGGCGAGGCCGACGGCAGAGCCCACCTGATAGCTGGTGTTCACGATGCCCGAGGCGAGGCCGCCCTCCTGGGGCGGAGCGGCGGAGATCGCGACCTGCAGCGAGGGGATGAACGCCAGCGCCTGACCGAACGCGACGACCAGCGAGGGCCCGAGCGCGTCGACCCAGTACGAGCCGTCAGGACGGATGAACGCCATCCAGCCGAGGCCGGCCGCCAGGACCAGCAGGCCGAGCACGATGGGCACCTTCGGCCCGAACGCCGCGATGACCCGCGGCGCCAGCACGATCATGCCGATCATGATCAGCGCGGTCATCGGCAGCAGCGCGGCCCCGGCGGGGAAGGCGCTGAACCCGAGCACCTGCTGCAGGTACAGGTTCAGGAAGAACCACATCGGCACCCACGCCGCCCCCAGCAGGATCTGCGCGAGGTTCGCCGCGCCGAGGTTCGGCGAGCGGAAGATCGACAGGCGCATGAGCGGCTCCCGCTTCACGCGCTGGATGATCACGAACAGCACGAGCAGCACCACGCCCGCGCCGATCGCGATCCAGGTCTCGGCGGCGGCCCATCCGGCGACCTCGGCACGCACGATGCCGTAGACGAGGGCGGCGAGACCGAGGGTGACGGTGAGGGCGCCGATCACGTCGACCGAGCCGGTGGCTCCGAGCTTGCCGCCCGGCAGGGCACGCCACATGACGGCCAGCACGAGCACGGCGATCGGGACGTTCAGGAAGAACACCCAAGGCCAGGAGGCGAACTCGGTGATGACGCCGCCCAGGAAAACGCCGGCGGTTCCTCCCGCCGGGGCGGCGGCGCCGTAGAAGGCCATCGCCTTGGTGAGCTCACGGGGGTTCTGCCCGAACAGCATCATGAGCAGCGTGAGCGCGGCGGGGGCGATCAGTGCGGATCCGGCTCCCTGCAGGACGCGACCGATGAGCTCCGTGGCCACATCGCCCGCGAAGCCGGCGACGAGCGAGCCGACGGCGAGGATCACCCAGCCGGTAGCGAACATGCGCCGCGGACCGAACAGGTCGGACAGCCGCCCGCCCAGCAGCAGCAGACCACCGAGGGCGATGACGTACGCGTTGAAGACCCAGGAGAGGGTGCTCGGCGTGAAGCCGAGGTCCTCCTGCATCCGTGGCAGCGCCACTCCGATGATGGACGCATCCATGATGACCATGAACTGCGCCAGGGCGATGAGGGTCAGACCCCACCACCGCGCAGGGCTTCTCGTTGGCGATGACACGTCGTGCTCCATTCAGATCGAGGAAGAGGGCCCGGGCGGGCTCATCTCGTTCAATACCCTAGGGGGGTATAGTATTCCCAGCAAGCGCGGACCCGTCGAAGATGCGGGCATGCGGATCTACACCCACAACCTCTTCGCGCGTCGAGAGGGATGGGAGCAGCGGCGTGCCCTGCTGCGTGCAGGGATCGCCGAGATGCGGCCCGACGTCGTGCTGTTCCAGGAGGAAGTGCGGCGCGACGGCTACGACCAGACCGCAGACCTGGTCGGCGACGGGTTCCACATCGCCCACTCGTCCGCACGCTCCGCGAGGGAGGGCAGCGGGATCTCGATCGCCAGCCGCTGGCCCATCGTCGCCGTGCGCGAACTCGACCTCACCGCTGGCGGACGCCCCGTGGACGAGTACGAATGGGCGACCCTCATCGCGACGATCCAGGCGCCGGAGCCGCTCGGCCGGATCGTCGTCGCCAACCACTTCCCCGACGCCGCGGTCGACGGTGAAGCGGAGCGGGAACGACAGGCGGTCCTCGCGGCCGAGGCGCTGCGGGCGGACGCCACGCGGCACCCCGTCATCATCGCCGGCGACTTCGACGCGGAACCGGATGCCGGCAGTCTGCGCTTCCTCACCGGCCGCCAGTCACTGGCCGGACAGAGCGTCGCCGCCGTCCGCGCCTGGGACGCCGTGCACCCCGGTCGGCCCTGCGTCACGCTCGACCCCGACAACCCGCTGGTGGCCGCGCATCTCCCCGGATGGCCGTTCCGCGAGATCGACCACATCCTGGTGTGGTGCGGGCCGGGAGGTCTCCCCTCGCTCCAGGTCGACGCCTGCGAGCGGGTCGTGCTCCACGACGGCGACACCTGGGCGAGCGACCACCACGGTCTGCGCGCCGATCTGTCCATGCCCGGCCGCTGAGAGGGACAGAGACCTCACCGCCCGCGTCGCCGAGCGGGAGGTCCGCCGCGGGCGCCGGCTCAGCGGTGCGCGTCGTTCACATCCACCACGCCCGGCAGCGGGGTCCCTCCGAGCTGATCCTTCAGCAGATCGACGCCGGCCTGCGGATGCGCGAGCTCGGCGAGATCGGCGCGCTGTTCGCGCGTCGCCGCCGTGTCCAGGCCCATCGCCTCCTCGCGATCGCCCTCCAGCGACGGGTCGCACTCGCCGTCCCGGTTGAACGACCACATGAGCAGGGGCTCGCCCAGCGGCAGCGTGTGCCCGCCGCCGATGTCGTGCCGCCCCGTGTGCCAGGCGTGCCACGTCTTGCCGTAGCTGTTGAGCAGGCGTTTCATGAGGGCCTTCTCGGCCGCGGCCGGCAGGCCGGGCGCGACCAGAGAGCCGGACAGCACCTCGTAGTTGTGCGGGTGCCAGTACGCCTTCTCGTCGTCGGGGAGCGTCGCGAACAGCGCCTCGGAGATGATGTACTCCACCCCGATCAGGTTCGCCTCGGCCGTGTTCCCGTCGAACAGCACCGCCTGGATGAAGTCGTCATTGACCACCTGGCAGTAGTGGTGCGCCTCCATCTGCATCGACGGATCGTCCTTCGCCGGATGGAAGCCCGACACGTACACGTCGAACTTCTTCAGCGGCGCGGCGCTCTGCAGCACCGCGGCGCCGTGTTCCAGGGCCGACAGCCACAGGCCCTTGCGGTCTCCCTCGGGGCTGAGCGGACTGGGGCGGTTCTGACCGGGCATGGGGTTCCTCCTCGACGGGCGACTCCGGGGTGAACACCCCAGTGTGCGCGTCGCGGAGCCGCCGAGCAGGATCCTTGCGCCCACCCGGCCGGACGGGTACGGTCCGCGACCGCGCCCCGCCCGAGCGAGAGCCTGCCGAGCGGCCCGCGCGCGGCACCGGCGCCACGCCTTCCCGCAGCCTCAGCCGCCCAGGTCGGCCAGGAGATCGGCGAAGTGGTCGAGGTCGGCAGCCGACCAGTTGCGCAGGCGATCGCCGATGCGGCCCTCGTAGCGGGACCGTGCGACCGCCACCCGCTCCTGCGCCAGCGGGGTCGCCACGAGCACCCTCGCACGGCGGTCTTCCGGGTCGGGGATGCTCTCCACGAGGCCCAGCTGCTCCAGCTGCTTCACCTGACGACTCACGGCCGACTTGTCGGTCTGCAGGCGCTCGATGAGCGCTCCGGCCGAGGTGGCCCTGCCGGTGAGGATCGACGTGAGCACCTGATACCCGAGCGGCTGCAGGTCGGGGTGCACGGTGACGGCGGCCTCGCGCCAGCCCACCCGGATCCGCGCGAACAGTCGCCCCAGTTCGTGCTCCACCCGGGTGATCGCGTGGTCGAGGTCGTCGATCCCGCCGTCGCCCGCGGGGACGGAGGCCTCGGTGCCGGCGGGTTCGTCGGACGGGGCGCTCATGACGCCAGTGTACGGCGAAGCCCCGCGGCCTCTGCGGCGGCGGGGCTTCGCTGTGACGGGTTCAGACCTCCGACAGCAGCCGGAAGACCTTCGACGCGGCCTCGATCTCGGCCGGGGTGAGTTCGTCCACCACGGCGCGCAGGCGGGTGCCGTACTCGCGGCGGACGTCCGCCAGCGCGCGGCACGCGGCCGGGGTCGCGGTCAGCACGCGCAGCCGGCCGTCGTGCTCGTCCGGGTGGGACTCGAGCAGCTCCAGCTCCTCCAGCATCCGCACCTGGCGGCTGACCGCGGACTTGTCAAGCTCGAACCGCTCGGCCAGCTCGTGCGCGTTCGCCGATCCTGCCCGCTCGATGAAGGTGAGCAGCTTGTAGCCGCCGACCTGCAGCTCGGGGTGGACCCGGGCGGCCGACTCCTTCCAGAGCGAGCGGGTGCGCGCGAAGATCAGGTTCAGGTGCGCCTGAAGGTCGCCCAGGGCGGTGTCGACGTCCGTCGCACCGACCGCGTCCGCGGCGATCATCTCAGCGCTCCTGCTTCCGATCGTCGCGCTCCAGCACGCCCACCGAGCCGGTGGTGGCGGCGGGCTCAGCCTGCCCGGTGCGGATCGTGCCGGTCGCGAGGGACGCGCCGACCTCGGCCTCGGAGACCTCGATCACCGACTCCTCCGCCTGCTCGCGCAGCTGCTCCGCCGCGTTCTTGGTGGACAGCGGCTTGTTGCGGATGAACGCGATCGCGATGATCGAGATCACGGCGAGCGGGATGGCGAGGATGAACGCGTCGGCGATGCCGTGGCCGTAGGCGCTCTCCACGATCACGCGGATCGTGTCGGGCAGCTCGCCGACCTTCGGCACGTCCCCCGAGGCCAGGCGCTCCAGGGCGCTGATCTCGTCCGGCGTGGTGGGCGTGAAGCCCTTCAGCCCGTCCTTCATGAAGTCGGCGACGCTCGTGGAGAGCAGCGACCCCATGATGGTCACGCCGATCGTGCCGGCGATGGTGCGGAAGAAGTTCACGTTGGACGAGGCCGCCCCGAGCTCCCGCGGGTCGGTGTCGTTCTGCACGATCAGCGTGAGGTTCTGCATCACCATGCCGAGGCCGGCGCCGAGCACGAACATGTAGACCGCGACGAGTGCGAACGGGGTGTCGTAGCGCAGGGTCGCCATCAGGCTCACGCCGACCGTCGCGAGCACGGAGCCCGTGAGCATCCAGCCCTTCCACTTGCCGAAGCGGCTGACGAGCTGGCCGATGATGATCGAGGCGCCCATCTGGCCGATGATCATCGGGATGGTCATCAGACCGGACTCGGTGGGCGTGGCGCCGCGCGCGAGCTGGAAGTACTGGGCGAGGAACACCGAGGTGGCGAACATGGAGACGCCGATCGCGATCGACGCGACGACGGAGAGCGTGAACGTGCGGTTGCGGAACAGCGACATCGGCACGATCGGCTCCTTCACGAAGAACTCGACCGTGATGAAGCCGGCGATCGCGACGGCGGCGATGACCGCCAGCATGATGCTGGTGCCGGAGTTCCACTCGAACTGGCTGCCGCCCATCGAGACCCAGATGAGCAGCGTCGAGACGCCGACCGCGAGCAGCACGATGCCGAAGTAGTCGATGGAGACCTTGGCGCGCTGCGGCTTGGGCAGGTGCAGCGTGAACTGCAGCAGCACGAGGGCGACGATCGCGAACGGGACGCCGACGAAGAAGTTGGCACGCCAGCCCCACGCGTCGGTGATGACGCCGCCGAGCAGCGGGCCGCCGATCGTGCCCAGAGCCATGATGCCGCCGACGACGCCCATGTACTTGCCGCGTTCGCGCGGCGAGATGATGAGGGCGACCGCGATCATCACGAGCGACATCAGGCCACCCACGCCGATGCCCTGGACGACGCGCACCGCGATGAGCATGTTGGTGTCGGTCGAGAAGCCGGCGATCACGGTGCCGACCGTGAAGAGGATGAGCGAGATCTGGATGAGGACCTTGCGGTCGACGAGGTCGGCCAGCTTGCCCCAGATCGGGGTGGACACGGCGGTGGCGAGGAGGCTCGCGGTGATGACCCAGGTGTACTGCGACTGGGTGCCGCCGAGGTCGGCGATGATGACGGGCATCGAGGTCGAGACGACCGTGCCGGAGAGCACGGCGACGAACATGCCGACGATGAGGCCGGAGATCGCGGTGAAGACCTCGCGTGCCGAGCGCACGCTGTCAGGTGCGGATGAGGTGTGTGTCACGGGGAATGCTCCTGCATAGAAAGTTGATCGAGATCAACCATACGCCGATAGTTGCGAAACCGCAACTATCGGCCGGAGCCGGTCCGCGACAGCCGCAGAACGCGGATCAGCCGCAGAACGCGGAGAGCGAGTCGTGCAGCTGCTCCACCGCCTCCACCGTCTCCGGGGCCTGGAGGTCGGTCATGCCCCCGAGCTGATCCGCCGCTCCGGAGATCACGTCGCCCAGTTGCCCGTCCGCGTCGGCGGCCACACCGTCGAGCGTCGCCACCAGGTCGTCGCGGGCGGCGTCCACCTGCTCAGCCGAGGCGCCACCCTGGTCGAGCAGGGTCTGATACTGCGCATACGCCTCGTCGATCGCCGTGCAGGTGCCCTCCACATCCACCCCGAGCGCGTCGCCCGCCGCCTGGGTGACCTGCGCGCAGCCCGCGAGCAGAACGGCGGAGAGCAGCAGGGGAACCACGAGGATGCGACGCATGCCCTGAGGCTAGTCGCGCGACCTGGGGCGGCGCTGATCGCGACGGCGCGTCATCCGCCCGAAGGGTTCTCCAGCGGCTTGCCCTCGTCGTCGGTGGTCTCGCGCTCCAGCACCTCGTCGGTGGTGTCGCCGCTGTCGTCCGGCGCCCCGCCCGAGGCCGTGTCCGCCTCCTCGTCCGGCCCTGGCGTGCCCTGGGTGTTCTGCGGATCGCTCATGCGTGCCCTCCTCTGTCGGTGCTCCGACCGTAGGCGCACGGCTTCGCACAGCCGAGGGGGTTGACCGGCCGCGTCACCGCACTCACACTGCGCACGAGGGCGCCCTCAGGCCTCCGCCCACAGCCGCTCGATCGGCACGGTCGCGCCGAGGATGCGCTCCGCCGCGCGGTGACCGGAGAGCAGTGCGGCGGGCACCGTCGCGGGGTCGTCCGTCCACGTCGCCTCCCCGGCCAGATGCAGCACGCCGCCCACGGGTGTCGCGAGGTCGTCGTGGTCGGCGGTCGTCGACCCCAGGGCCATGTACGCGTACGAGCCGTGCGCGAAGGGGTCGTCCTGCCAGGCCGTGCGCTGCACCCCGACCGGCTCGGGGACGTCGTCTCCATACAGGCGCCGCAGCTGCGCCATGACAGAGGCCACGACGCTCTCGTCGTCCCAGTCCCTGATCGCCACGGCCGCCGGGCCCGCGGCGAAGGTGAGCAGCTCCGGCCGGTCGTGCAGCGCGGACAGGTCGTACCAGGAATGCCACCACCGGCTCTCGGGCCCCTGCTGCCGGATGGCGTACACGCCGTCCTCCCAGAACCGCGCGGGGAAGCGCAGGAAGATCTTCTCGAAGGTGTTCATACGCAGTCTGCCGAGGGCCTCGGCGTTGACGGCGGGCAGCGCGGGCACGATGTCGACCGTGCCCGCCTGCAGCACCCCGACCGGCAGGGTCACCACCGTGGAGTCGGCGGCGAATACCCCCTGCCGCGTGTGCACGAGCACGCCGTCCGTCCAGTCGATCCGCGTCACGACATGGTCGAGCCGCACGTCGAGCCCCTCCGCCAGCCGGGCCGGCAGCACGTCGTAGCCGTCCGGGAACACGACCTCGTCCCCCTCGATCGCGTCGTCGTCCAGGCCGTGCGCCGCGAGGTCCTCGATCCAGGCGCCGTACTGCTCCTCCGCGCGATGCTCCAGGTACTCGCGCACGCGCTGCGCACGCTCGGGGTCCCACCCCTGTCGCGCCAGCGCCTCCTCCGTGACATCGCGATACGAGGCGGCGGACGCCGAGGCCGCGATCACCTCGGGAAGCACCGCGTCGACCGCGTGCACGTCCGCCGCGAACGACCGCGCGGCGTCGTCGGACAGGCGCGTGCCGTCGGGGGCGAAGGACGCGATGGGGCGGCTGTCGACCTGATACCCGCCCACGGTGAACTCGACCGTGCGCATGCCGAACGCCCTGGCGGCCGCGGCCACCGGGCTGCCGTCGATGCCGTGGATCCACGAGGCGCCGAGGTCGGTGGCACCGTCGCGGCGGTCGGTGTGCACACGCCCGCCCACGCGGTCCCGCGCCTCGAGGACCACGACCGTGCGGCCCGCGTCCTGCAGCAGCCGGGCGGCCGAGAGACCCGCGACTCCCGCCCCCACCACGATCGTGTCGACGCGCTCCATGACGATCTCCTCGCGACCTCGCTATCGGATTGGTCCCGACGATAGCCGACGCCGCCCGCTCGGCAGGGGGAGCTACTCGGCGAGCTGGATCAGACCGAGGAAGTTCCCGTCCGGATCGAGGAACTTGAGGAAGAGCGCGAAGCCGCCGTCGTCGAAGCTCACCACTTCGACGCCCTCGCTCGCGAACCGCTCGGCGACCTCCTGGATGCGAGAGGTCTTGAGGAAGAGGATCGGCTTCGCCTCACCGGCCACCTGGAGCCGCACGGGCTCGTGCCCCGGCGCCTCCCAGAGCATCAGATCGGGACCGTTCTCACCGCGCAGCATCGCGCTCGTGCCGTAGTCCGTCAGCAGGCGGAAGCCGAGCGTGCGCTCGTACCAGCGGACGGACGCCGCGAGGTCGCCGACGGGCAGCTGGATGTGATCGAGTCCGGTGAGTCCGGCGGTCATCTGTTCTCCTTCTCCTGGCGACCGCGGTGGCGGTCGTGGTCCTGCGAGGCTCTCATGAGCGGCCGCCGTGGCGTGGCATCTCCAACACGTCGGCGACGAACGCCTGCGCGCGCTCGCGGAGACCCGCGCGTCTCTCCGCGACGAGTTCCTCCGCTTCGGGTTCGAGCGGGCTCGTCGGGCGGAGCGCATTCACCCGCGTGTGGCAGTCGAGGTCGGCGCACAGCTGTGTTCCGCGCGAGGACAGGGCGCGCTCGGACGACTCGCCCGTCGCCGTGAACAGCACGACCTGATCGAACCGCCGCGGGATCCGGCACAGCGTGCACATGACCGCCCGCGACGGCACCGCCGCCACGCGGGAGTGCCGGAGCAGGATCCCCTCGAGTGCCCCGTCGCGCTCGACGAAGAGGTAGCCCCGCTGCGGAGCCCGGGGGTCGCGCCAGCCCAGATAGTCGAGCTGCGGCCAGTCGGGGACCATCCCCTTCGGGAGCTGCATCGTGCGCCGCTCGCGATCGCTCGCGTTGCGCAGCGCGGTCCGCAGCTCGGCGACGGTCCACGTCCTCATCCCGCTCCCCCTAAATTTGTACGTGTGTACAGATTAGCATCGAGAAGTCCGTCGCGAACCTAGAATGAGTGGCCATGGCCTACCTGCCCCGAGAGCAGCGTCGCGCGGCGATCGTCGACGCGGCGGCGTCCGTCGCCCTCCGCTCCGGCCTCGCGAGCGTCACGGCGCGGACCGTCGCGGACGCGCTCGGCGGATCCCCCGGACTCATCCATCAGCACTTCCGCAGCATGACCGAGCTGCAGATCGAGGCGTGGCAGGCCTCCGTGGCCGCACAGCTCGACGACTTCGCCGCCAGCACGCGGGAAGGCGCCGACGCGCTGACCGATTTCTTCGGCCACCATCTCGACCCCGCCGGCGTCGCAGCGCTCGGCCTCTGGGCCGACGCCTGGGCGCACGCCCTGCGCACCCCCGCATTCGCCGACGCGTTCGCCGAGACCGTGGAGTCCGCGATCCGTGCACTCCAGGCGGCCGATCCACGGATCAGCGCCGTGGAAGCCCGGCGTGCGCTGCTGCTCGCCCTCGCGCTCGCCGGAATGTCCCGGATCGCTCCTGACCGCTATCCGCCCTCGACGGTCGCGGCCCTCGCGGGCATCCCGTCCCCGGGCGACACGCAGGGCGACGCCACCGCGGATCGGTCCAGCACACCCCCGCCACGATGACAAGGCCCTGTGCGGCACGGCATCTCGCGCGCACCGTGGAGGCATGAGCCACCACCCTGACGACATCGCCCAGCCGCTCGACCACCTCCCACCGCAGGAGGAGAGGGACAAGGCCGTGGAGATCGAGGAGCCGAGCTACCCGACCTCGGAGCCGCCGAGCGGACCCGCGCACGCCTCGCCCGACACGGCCGCCGAACCAGGCAAGCCGAACCGCCACGGCGTCGACAAGCTGCCGCCCACCTCGCGCTGACGCGTCTCCTGCCCTCAGCCGATCCCGGGGACGCCGCGGGGCGCGGCCTCGTCGGCGCCACGGTCGTCTGTGCCCTCGTCCTCCGTGCGCACGCCGATTCCCCGGCTCGCGCCGCGGGCCACGAACACGCCCAGCACCGTGACCCCGGCGAATACGAGCATCAGCAGCCGGGCCGCGCCGGCCGTGTCCGGAAGGGCGAGGTTCACGAGCACGCCGGCCATCGCCGCGCTGAAGGCGCTCGCGATGATGAACACGGTGTTCACGGCCGCCGCCGCCTTGGCACCCTCCTCCTCGTCCCTCGTGCTGCCGAGCGCCGCCACGGTCAGATGCGGGAACCCGAGGCCGATGCCCGCGCCCGCGATGAAGAGCGTGACAAACCAGAACACCACTACGAGCACCGACGGCCCGGCATGCTGGAGCAGCCCGTAGGCGGCGAGCCCGAGGGCCACGACGAGGGGCCCAGTCACGATCAGCGTGCGGCGGGAGGGGATGCCCGTGGCATTGGCGGTGAAGACCTGCGTGAGCGACCAGCCGAGCGAGAGGGCCGCGCCCAGAAGGCCCGCGACGAACGGCGCGAGCCCACCGACCTGCTGCCCGAACAGGGGGATGAACGCCTCGGTCCCGATCGCGAACGCCAGCACCGCGACCGTGAGGTAGACCCAGCCGAGCGACGATCCGTGGGCGAACGTGACCCGCGGCAGGATGCCGCGACGGCCGTGCTTCTCATGACGGAGGAACCAGAGGCCGAGCGCCGCGCCCACCACCAGGGCGACCGCGGTTCCGAGGCCGGCGGGGACCACGCTCGCGATCCCGACGGCCGCGACACCACCCGCGAGCAGAACCAGAGACGCCCACGGCACGGACTCGCGCGAACGCGTGCGAGTGGTCTGCGGCAGGGCCCGCACCACGACGATGCCGATCAGGGCCGACACGACGGCCAGGCCGACGAACGTCACCCGCCACGCGTCGAGCTGCGCGAAGATGCCGCCGACCACGGGGCCGACGATGTTGCCGACACCCCACATCGCCGAGACCAGGGCGGCGCCGCGTGCCCACAGCCGCTCGGGCAGTGCCCGCTGGATCAACGCATAGCCGAGCCCGGCGAGCAGTCCGCCGCCGAGTCCCTGCACCGCGCGACCGGCGAGCAGCGCGGACATCCAGGGGCTCGCCGCGCACAGCGCCGAGCCGAGGGCGAAGAGTCCGAGCGCCAGCAGGTAGGCCCGGACGGCGCCCTGCTGCGTGAGGATGCGGCTCACGAGCATCGAGCTGACCACGGAGGCCAGCAGGAAGGTCATCATGGTCCAGGCGTAGAACGCCGCACCGCCGATATCAGCGACGATCGTGGGCAGCAGGCTCGTGGTCAGGTAGACGTTGCTCGCCTCCAGCAGCACGCCACCGGCGAGCACCGCCGCGACGGGGGCGTAACGGCTGCCCAGGAGTTCTCGCCAGCTGCCGCCGGCCGGGATCGAGGTCGAGGGTGAGGACATGCGCGTTCCTTCGCGTCGGCGGAGAAGGGCTCCGCGGCGCCGGTTCTCGGCGGCCGTCCGTCACGCTATGACCTCAAGCTCGCTTGAGGTCAAGACAGCAATTTGTGACGTTGACCTCAAGCTCACTTGATGTCATAGCCTCGACGGGTGCGAGGGTCGCACCCCGGAGAGGCGGGCGGCGGATGGCGAATGAGACCGAGATCGACTGGGTGACCGTGCCCGCCGGGGTCCTCCTGCGCGGGACTCCCGCCGCACAGCTCGATGCGGTCGCGCAGGCCTACGCCGACACCGGCGTGCCCCGCGCGTGGTTCGCGAAGGAGCTGCCGCGCACGGCGGTCGAGCTGGCGTCGTTCCGCATCAGCAGGACGCCGGTGACCGTGGCGCAGTGGACGCCGTTCGCGCGCGACACCCGCCGCCCGGTGCCGCGCGATCCCGCCGACCACCCCGTCAGCGGCGTCTCCTGGCACGACGCCACCGCGTACGCCGCCTGGCTCGCCACGCGCACGGGCCTCGCCGTGCGACTGCCGACCGAGGACGAGTGGGAGCGGGCGGCCCGCGGCGACGACGACCGCGAGTTCCCGTGGGGGAACGACTACCGCCCCGGCCTCGCGAACCTCGTCGACGCGGGAGTGGGCACGACCACGCCCGTCGGATCCTTCCCCGAAGGCGCGAGCCCCTACGGCGTGCTCGACCTCGCCGGCAACGTCGACGAGTGGACGTCCACCCCGTACGCGCCCTACGCCGGCGCGCCGCCCGAGGTGCCCGCGCGCGAGGACTGGGCGTTCGACACGCACATCACCCGCGGCGGCTGCTTCCGGCACGACCGCGACCTGGCCCGCTGCGCGCGCCGACACGGCGCCTACGAGGCCGACCTCCGCGCGATCGGCACGGGCGTCCGCCTCGCGCTGAGCACCCCCTAGGTTGGACGGACGGGGCGACTCGCGACACCACCGTCGTCGAAGATGGAACCGCTTCGGCCCGAGGAGCGGATACCTGTTGTGACCAACGACAACGACATCATCCGCGACTCCCTCGCGTCGGCGGACCGTTTCGCCGAGATCTTCGAGCGACATATCGCCGCCGTCACCGCCTATGTCGCGCGGCGTGTCGGCCCGACAGCCAGCGACGACATCGTGAGCGAGACCTTCCTCGCCGCGTTCCGCCGCCGCAAGCGCTACGACCTCACCAGGGACTCGGCACTGCCGTGGCTGCTGGGCATCGCGACGAAGGTCCTCTCGCAGCATCGCCGCGAGCAGGCCGCCCACTGGCGCACGCTGCAGTCGGCGTTCGCGCAGGGAGAGCCCGACACCGTCGACGACCTCGACCGCTCGGTCTCCCGCCTGGACGCGACCTCCGCGGTGGAGGACCTCTTCCCCCGGATCGCCGCCCTGTCCGGCAGAGACCGCGAGGTGCTGTTCCTGCACGCCTGGGGCGACCTCACGTATCAGGAGATCGCCGCGGCGCTCGGCATCCCCATCGGCACGGTGCGCTCCCGGCTGAGCCGCATCCGCGCCAAGCTCACCGCCCCTCCCCCGGCAGCACCGGTACGCACGATGCACGCCCCCCGCTCAGCCACCACACACATCCGCTACACCGAGACGGAGACCGCACATGGACGTCTTTGACCAGGTCCGAGAACTCAGGCCCACCTACTCCCCCTCCGCCCAGGCCCCGCGCCGCGCGCTGCACCGCGAGATCGCCCGTTCCCAGCGCTCCCGCCCCCTCCGCCGCATCGCCGTCGTGTCGCTCGGCGGGGCCGCGGTGGCCGCCGCCGTCGTGACAGCCGTCGCCGTATCCCCTCCCGGGGTCGTCAGCCAGCCGCAGGCGGCCTCGGCCTCCGTGTACCTGACGGAGACGGCCGCCTCGATCCGCGCCGCGGCGAGCGCCGCTCCCGCCCAGCTCACCGTCGTGGACCGCCGTCTCCAGTTCGTGGGCGGCCCGAACACCGTGTTCCTCCCGTTCGGCGACATCCGCGCGGGAGCGACGGGTGCCGTGATGACCGAGTCCGCCATGACCCTCGGCGAGGGCAGCGACGGCACGACCGGCATCGTCTCCTGGACCGAGTTCCATTCCCTCGAGGTGTATGGCGATGAGACCGCCGTGGCCGACGCGTGGAACAGCTACTACGGCGATACCGACATCGGGCCGCTCGGCACCGCCCCCGAGATCGGGCCGCCGTACTCGCCCGAGATCCACAAGGAGACCCTGCCGGTGATGCCCGCCGACTTCCCCGCGGACGCGGAGTCGTTCCTCGCGGCCTGGACGCAAGGCATGGAGGAGCTGCTCGCTGCCGGCATCGCCGAGGGCGCGGAGCTCGTCGAGGGGGATCCCGAGGAGAGCGGTGTGAACGACGGCGTCATCGAGAGGTACGGCGTGCCGGCGGCCGAGCACATGATCTTCACGCTCGCCACCTCGCCGCTCGTGCAGACCGCGTCACCGGAGTACCGTGCCACGTTCCTCGAGGCGCTGGCGCTGGCCCCCGGCATCACGGTCGAGGAGGACTCCTCCGCGGTGAAGGTGCTCGCCTACGCGTCGGAGGACACGCGCTACCGGCTGTCGATCGACCCGTCGGCGGGAGCCATCGTCCAGATCGACGAGTTCCTGCTCAAGGTCCCCGGCGCCCTCTGGAGCAACCACACGAAGGACGACCCCCTGGTCGACGTCGGATCCGCCCCCTTCGTGCCGGACGAGATCCCCTCCCGGTCGGTGCTCTTCCGCACGACCCCCGCGGCCTGACACCTCTCACCCGTGCCCCCTCCGCCCCCGGCGGAGGGGGCACGACCGCGTCCCCGACGCCTCCGCATGCCGGAATGCCGCGTCCGATTCCCGCCGGAATCGTGGCCGGCGAGCTGCTGGGCTGAAGGCATGCGCCCCCGATCCCCCCGCACCCCGCTCCCCTCCGCGTTCACGCGGCTGTCGTGGTCGAGCGTCCTCACCCAGTTCGCCGAGCAGGTCGCACTGGTCGCCGTGCCGCTCGCGGCCGTGCTGCTGCTGAATGCGGACGCGGCAGGGACCGCCCTGCTCCAGGTGGCGCAGACCCTCCCGTTCCTCGTGCTCGCCATCCCGTTCGGTCTGCTCGTCGACCGTTCGTCGCCACGACGATTCCTCCTCCTCTCCGAGGCGCTGCGCGCGAGCACCCTCGTCGCCGTCGTCGCGCTCCTCGCTGTCGACGCGCTGCGCTTCGAGGCACTGCTGGCTCTCGGCTTCGCGGGCGCCGTGGGCACCATGGGCATCAGCGTGGCCGTTCCCGCCGCCGTGCTGCGGACCGTGCCGCGCGAGCGTCTGGTCGACGCGAACAGATGGCTGGAGCTGGGGCGCAGCGCCGCCTTCATCGCCGGGCCCGCCGTGGCGGGTGCCATCGTCGCCCTGGGCGGCGCGGAGACCGCGTTCGTCCTCGCGACCATCGGGTGCGTCGCCGCGCTGGCGGTGCTCGCACGCACCGACATCCCCGCCCGCGTGGTCGCCCCGCGCACGGCCGCCTGGCGCGGGATCGGCGAGGGTCTGCGCTTCGCGTTCTCCCACGCGCTGCTGCGACCGATGATCGTGACCTCGTTCGTGTTCAACGTGGGGTGGTTCCTGCTGCAGTCGGTGTTCGTGGTCTACGCGCTCGACCGCCTCGGCATGACGCCCACCACGGTCGGCTTCGCGATGGCCGTGTACGGCGGGGGCATGGTCATCGGGGCCTTGCTCGCCCCGGCGTTGGCGGGACGGCTCCCGCTCGGCGCCATGACGATGCTGGGACCCGTCGGCGGCTTCGCTGCGGCGCTGCTGATGACCGTGACTCTGTGGGTGCCTTCGCCCGCGTTCGCCTTCGGCGCGTACCTGCTGTTCGGCCTCGGGCCGGTGCTGTGGGCCATCGGCACGACGTCCCTGCGTCAGGCCGTGACTCCGGTGGCGATGATCGGACGTGTGTCGTCGGTGCTGGTGGTCGCGACGTACGGCGCCCGCCCCGTCGGCGCCGGCATCGGGGCGGCGGTGGCCGCCGGGGTCGGGGTCGAGGCGTGCGTCCTGCTGTGCGCCGTGGTCTTCGCCGCGCAGCTCGGCTACGTGCTGCTGTCGGCGCTCCGCCGCGTCCGGGAGATCCCCGCCGCTCCTCCGGAGAACATCGTCGGCCCCGCGCGGCCCGTGCGCAGCGGCGGCGCGGACAGGCTCGGCCCGGCCCGCAATGAGGGTGGCCTCTGACAGCATGGGGCGCATGACCTCATTCGCGCCGCAGCAGTCGTCCTGGAAGGGCCGCACGATCTCGTGGGAGTGCCTCGGCGACGGCCCGCCGCTGGTGTTCCTGCACGGCACGCCGTGGTCGTCCGCGCTGTGGCGTCCGATCGCGGAGGCCCTGTCCGCGCGATTCACCGTCTACCTGTGGGACATGCCCGGGTACGGCGCCTCGTCGAAGCGGGCGGAGGACGCGGTCGACCTCGGCGTGCAGGGCGAGCTGTTCGCGCACCTGCTCCAGGAGTGGGGGCTCGAGCGCCCACACGTCGTGGCACACGACTTCGGCGGCGCGGTCGCCCTGCGCGCCCGGCTGCTGCACGGTGCGCGGTATGCGTCGCTGTGCCTCGTCGACGTGGTCGCGCTGTCGCCGTGGGGCTCACCGTTCTTCACCCTCGTCGCGCAGCACGCGGAGGTGTTCGCCCAGCTGCCGGCGGCCGTGCACCGTGGTGCCGTCGAGGCGTACATCCGCGGCGCCGCGCATCGGCCGCTCAGCGATGCGGACCTGGAGATGCTCGTGACCCCGTGGCTCGGCGAGGGCGGTCAGTCGGCGTTCTACCGGCAGATCGCGCAGGCCGACGAGCGCTACACCGACGAGGTCGCCCCGCTGTACCCGACGCTGGACGAGCCGGTGCACATCGTGTGGGGCGCCGAGGACACCTGGATCCCGGTCGACCGCGCGCACCGCCTGCACGCGGTGATCCCGCACTCCACGCTCACCGTGCTCCCCGACGCCGGACACCTCATCCCGCTCGACGCCCCTGCGGCGCTGAGCGCGGAGCTCACGCGGTGGACCGAGCAGCAGCGCGCCGCGGTCGAGGCGGACTGAGCCGGCGATCGACGCGGGCTCAGCCGCGAAGCACACGGACGCACCGAGCCCTGGGGTGACGGGGACCGGACACGGGCCCACCCGCGAAGCACGCGGACGCACCCGGCGCTCCGAGTGACGGCGGCCGGACGAGGCTCGCCCGGCCGCCGTCCGGCTCAGCCCACGCGGGGTGACAGCACGCGGGCGTCGTCGCCGGTCAGCTCCACGACCCCGCGGTCGTCCACCAGCACGATGCGCTCCGCACCCGCCGTGTTCAGGGCCTGCACGGCGCCCTCGGCGGAGCCCACGCGCGCCCAGGTGCCGTCGGCCGCGGTCGACCAGATGGCCCCGTCCACTCCCGCGCCCACGAGGCTGCCGTCCTCCCGCGCCGCGACGCTGTACAGCACAGGAGCGTCCGCCACCGGGGCGAAGGTCTTCCCGCCGTCGGTGCTGCGCTGCAGGCCCGCCTCGGTGGCGGCATGGATGCCGTCGTCCGTCACCGCGAGGTCGACAGCCCCGGTCGCGGTCGAGCTCTCCCAGTTCTCGCCGCCGTCGGTGCTGATCCGCAGCTCCGGACCGCTGGAGCCGATGCCGTACAGCGTGCCGTCGGGACCGGCGGTGAGCACGTGGAAGTCCTCGACCCCGGTGAAGGCCATCGGCACCCAGGTCTCTCCCCCGTCGTCGCTCCGGATGATGCCGAGGTTGCCCTCGCCCAACTCGGCGGGGGTCTCGGGGCCCGGGTGTCCGGAGGCGAACAGCACGTCTCCGGCGACGGTGAAGCCCATCGCGTCGAAGTCATAGTCGCCGCGCGGGCCGGACACCTCGCCGGACTCCGACACCTCGAAGACGCCGTTGTGGGTGGCGAGCAGCAGGTCGTCCCCGCGCGGATCGGGAGCGATGCCGTGCACGTGCTCGATGACGGGCTGCGTGGGGGTGTCCGGCGACGCCTCGGCCGTGCAGCCGGTCAGGACGAGGGCGGTCGCGGCGAGAGCGGTGGCCGCGGCGAGGATCGGGCGCCGGGTGCGGCGGCTTCGGCGGGACGCGGGCGGTCGCGCGGAGCCCGCGGTTCGCGCGGCTCCGGTCGTTCCGGCGGTTCCGGTCGTTCCGGCGGTTCCGGTGGTTCCGGGGGCGCGGGTGGGCAGGGTCGTTCGATGGATACGCATGGGTTCTCTCTGTGTCTGTCGAAGGGTCGCTGAACGCGTCCGTCACGGGGACGGTGCGAGCCGGTCGAGCCGGCGGCGACCGATCAGGTCCGACTGATCGAGAGCAGGGCGAGCCCCGGAGCGCGCGGTCGGGGGCGCTCGACGGGGAGGATCGTGCGTGCCGCGAGATGCAGCAGCCCGGGGGCGGCCGTGCGCCAGGATCCGGGCAGCACGAGCAGCAGCAGTCCCGCGAGGAGCGCGAGCACGCACGCCGCCATCGCATGCACGTGCACGTCAGGGTTCTCCGCTTCCGCACACGCCGGCCCGCATCCCGTGGGCGAGGCGTCGGCCTGGACGAGCGGCTCCGCGGTCGGCGCGGACGATGCCGCCGGCGCGTGCAGGGCCCCCGCGGCGGGAGCACTCGCGGGCGCCTGGACGGCGAAGGTATGCATCCCCAGCAGCCCCGCGACGAGCGCGAGCACCAGCACGAACAGTCCTCGCAGCAGCCGCGGGCGGCGGGTCCCCCGACCGCGCCGCGTGCGGACCGCGGTGCGAGATCGGAGTCTGTCTTCCACCGCCGCCCACGCTAGCATCCGCTCCGGAGCCCGCCCGAAGATCTCATCTATTCTTGAGGTCTACGAGGAGATCGAGCCATGGAACCCGAGGATCTGCTCCCGATCGGGGAGGTCACGCGGCGCACGGGCGTCGCGGCGTCCGCTCTGCACTTCTACGAGCAGCTCGGGTTGATCGCCTCGACCAGGACTCCGGGAAACCAGCGCCGCTACCGCCGCCACATGCTGCGTCGCATCTCGCTCGTGGTCGTCGCGAAGCGCATCGGCATCCCGCTCAGCGAGGTGCAGGACCTCTTCCGCACGCTGCCTCTGGACGACCCGCCCTCGCACGCCGACTGGCGCCGCGTGGCGAAGCTGTGGCGGGCGCAGCTCGAAGAGCGCCGCACGCAGCTGGAGCATCTGCAGCGCGAACTCACCGGCTGCATCGGCTGCGGCTGCCTGTCCCTCAAGGCCTGCCGGCTGCTGAACCCGGAAGACGCCCTCGGCGAGGACGGCCCCGGCCCTCGCCGCATCTGAGCAGGATCCGCGGAGCGTCCCGGTCGGAGTCCCCGCGCACGGGAGAATGGACATCATGTCCGCGCGCTCCCGTCAACGACTGCTCACGTCCGTCCGCCGGCTGCTGCACACCGACCCCTCCGCGGTCGCGCACACCGAGGCCATGCCCGTCATCGACGAACGCACCGTGCCGCGCGTGCTCGACCTCGCCACCCGCATCGGCGAGTCGATGTTCGCGGTCGGGGCCTCAGCGCACGAGGTGACGCTCGCGATCGTCCGCGTGTGCGATGCGTACGGTCTCCGCGGCGTGCAGGTCGACGTCACCTACAACTCGATCACCGTGTCGTTCCACCTCAGCGGGGAGGTGTGGCCGGAGACCCTCGTGCGCGTGGTGCGCGTCACCGCCCCCGACCACACCAAGCTGCAGCGTGTGCAGGCCCTGGTGGCCGACATCGACGACGGTCTCGACCTGGAGGCCGCGCGCACCGCGTTCCGCGGGATCCGCCGCACGCCGTTCCGGTACCAGCAGCCCGTGGTGATCGTGGCGCGTGCACTGCTCGCGGTCGGGGTCAGCATCATGCTCGGCGCGTCCCCGCTCATCGTCGGGCTCACGTTCGTCGCCGCCCTGGCCGCGGCGCTCACCCAGGCCGGGCTCGCGCGCCTGCGGGTGCCGCTGTTCTTCAGCCAGATCGCGGGCGGGTTCGTCACGACCGTGGTCGCCGTCGCGGTGTCGGCCCTCGGCAGCGCGGGGATCGAGCCGTTCGTGGGGATCCGTCCGTCCATCATCGTCGCGTCCGGCATCGTGCTGATGCTCGCGGGGCTGACGGTGGTGGGGGCAGCGCAGGACGCGATCGACGGCTTCGCGCTCACGGCCGGCGGCCGCATCCTCGACCTGACCATGCAGACCCTCGGTGTGGTGATCGGCATCCTCGTGGGGCTGGAGCTCGGCGGCGTGCTGGGCTTCACGATGGACCTGCCCGACGACCCCGCGCCGTTCGGGCCGCTCGTCAACCAGTTCGCCGGAGCGATCATCGTCGCGGTCGCCGTGGCCGTGTTCAACGGCGCGGGGCTGCGGATCATCCTGGTCAGCGGGATGCTCAGCGCCGTGACCATCGCCGGCTATGCGGCGGCGCTCTCCGTGCAGCTGCATCCGGCGGCGGCGAGCGCCGTGGGCGCCCTGCTCGCCAGCGTCATCGGCATGCTGATCGCGCGGAACCTGCACGTGCCGTCGGTCGCGGTCACCACGGCGGCGATCGTGCCGCTGGTTCCCGGTGTCGCGGTGTTCCAGGGCCTGCTGGAGATGGTGCACGCCGCGGGGACCTCGGTGGGGATGCTCGCGGTGGGCGGCTCGCTCGTCGATGCGGCCGTGATCGGCATCGCCCTGGCGTCCGGGGCGTCACTCGGGCTTTACCTCGGCACGCCGATGCGTGCGACTCTGGCCAGCGTCGCGAAGACCCGCGCCCGTGCGCGACGGTGAGGCGGAGGGGGCGGCCCC
>NZ_JALXPE010000043.1 GCF_025143365.1 Microbacterium sp. p3-SID336
GCCATGGGGCACGCGAGCTAGGCCATCACAGACAAGGTCTATGCGCACGTCCGGCAACGCGACTTCAGCGCCCACCGCGTGGCGTTCTCGGCTCACATCTCAGCTGCAAGTGCAACGATTGCCTCTGTGGTCGCTATCGGCGTCCAAGTAGTAGAAGCGGCCCTCTTGCCCATACCGATTCAACGCCGCCACGAGCGGGGGCCAAACAGGATCGTTCTCCACTGCGGCAAGCGCCTCATCCACCCAGTAGCGGTGGGTTGCCCGTCCGACATTGTCTCTGATCGCCTCTCGCAACAGCGCCTCCATCTTGACGATGTTGTGGCGATACTCGTTCTTGAGCACGTTCAGAGGCAACCAAGCCCGACTCTCCGCGATGTGGTTGAGGCCCAGGCCGAGCTTCAGCATCTTCTCGACACCAATGGAGAGCATCGTCATGGCAGAGCCTTGTGGATGGCGCGTGCCCTTTACGTGCCCTCCGCGATCCCGGACATGCAGAAGGGCCGGAAACTCTTGCGAGATTCCGGCCCTAAATGGTCGGGCTGACAGGATTTGAACCTGCGACCCCTTGACCCCCAGTCAAGTGCGCTACCAAGCTGCGCCACAGCCCGTTGTTCTGCACTCTCGCGCAGGCAACTCCCCTATCTTAGCCGCACTGCAGGCCCTCTCGCGAACCGAGGCGTTGCGGGGTGTCGGAACCACCGCGTACCGTCGCGGTCATGCCTACGATCACGACCGAGCCGGCCACCCCCGAGCGCTGGGACGACGTGCAGCGCGCCCTCACCGGAGGCGGAGACGGCGCGAGCTGTCAGTGCATCTGGCCGATGCTGCCGAGCAAGGACTGGACCCGGACCACCACACCGCAGCGCACCGAGATGTTCCGCGCCGAGATCGACCAGGGTCCCCCTCCCGGTCTTGTCGCGTACGTCGACGGTGAGGCGGCGGGCTGGATCCGCATCGGGCCGCGCACGCACCAGGCCCGCCTGCCCCGGACCCGCATGATCGCCGCCGCCTCCACAGAGCCGTTCGACGACGCGTCCGTATGGGCGGTGAGCTGTTTCGTCGTGCGACGGGAGCACCGGGGCACCGGGCTCAACGCCGTCCTGCTGCGCGCCGCGGTCGAGTATGCCGCGCAGTCCGGGGCGCGACTCATCGAGGGGTACCCGGTCGACACCCGCGGCGAGAAGCAGCGCGCCAATGACCTGTACCACGGCACACTCGGCACCTTCCTCGGCGCGGGCTTCACGGAGAACGCGGTCATGAAGCCGGGGAGAGTCCTGGTGTCCCTCGACCTCGCGGGCGACCGAGCCGCTAGCGTGAAGGCATGAGTGACGCTCCCCCTCTGCTGCACGACCCCGAGTTCGGCGACCTCCGCCGCGCCACGTCCGAGCTCACCGACGGCTCCGTTCTGACGCACGACTGGTTCGTCGGCACCCGCGAGGTCGACGGCACCGAGGTGGAGCTGATGCTGGAGGGCACGACCCCCGCCGAGGTCGAGCCGCTGCTGCCCCGGCTCCGCTCCACCCTGACCCACCTGGATGCCCTGCGCCGCACCGCCTCCGACGCCGTGGTCACACGGTTCAGCACGGGCGAACCCGAGCCGCACGAACTCGACGAGGCCGCGGGCGACCTGCAGCTGGAGACCGTCGAGGTCGCGGCGGACGGCACGGTCGTGCTGCACCTGGTCGACTCCTGCGGCGCTCACTTCCCCGAGGGGTACTGGCCCGCCGTGCACCTCGGCCCGGACGACACCGTGGTCGACGTGACCATCGAATCCTGAGTCGGCGGACACCGCTCGTGCAGCCCGACTCCTCCCTCTCCGCCCCGACCCGGCAGCGCGCCGGGATCGCCCCTGTGGTGTGGGCGTTCCTGCCGTACGCGGCGGTGTCGCTGCTGCACGTGGTGCTGTTGGCCATGCAGCATCCGCTCGCCGGTCCGACCAAACTGCTGCTGATGCCGCTGCTGGCGCTCCCGGTGCTGGTCTCCGCGCGGCGTCTCACCACCGCTCCCCTGCTGCTGCTCCTCGCCGCACTGCTCTTCTCCTCGCTGGGCGATGGCGCCGGCGCGTTCTTTCCCGCGGGGCCCGAGCTGCCGCTCATGCTCGCGTTCTTCGGGCTCGCCCACCTCGCCTACATCGCCCTCTTCGCGCGCCACCTCGCACGTCGGCGCTTCCCCTGGTGGACGCTGGTCTACGCTGCGTGGTGGGTCGCGATGATCCTCGTCCTCGGCCCGCACACCGGCGCGCTGCTCCTCGCCGTCGCCGCCTACGGACTGGTGCTCGGCGGCACAGCCACGTTCGCCGCCCGCTGCCATCCGCTGGTGGCCGTCGGCGGTGCGTTCTTCCTGGCGAGCGACACCATCCTCGCCTTCCGGCTGTTCCTCCCGGACGCGCTCCCCGCCTGGAGCAGTCCCGCCGTCATGGCGACCTACACGCTCGGACAGGGGCTCATCGTGGCCGGAGCCCTCGTGACGCTGCGCCGGAAGAAGGCGTGATGGCGGGCACGGTGCGGGTGGACAGCTGGCTGTGGGCAGTGCGCGTGTACAAGACCCGCTCGGCCGCGACGACGGCATGCCGCGCGGGGCATATCCGCGTGAACGGCGACAAGGCCAAGGCGGCGCAGGCGGTGCGGGTGGGCGACGAGCTGCGCATCCGCATCGCCGGCTTCGACCGGATCCTCATCGTGCGACAGCTGCTCGTCAAGCGCGTCGGTGCCCCGCTCGCCGCCCTCGCCTACGAGGACAGGACCCCGGAGCGGGAACCACAGGCCGCCCTCGCGGTGCGGGACCGCGGTGCCGGGCGGCCCACCAAGCGCGAACGCCGGGACATCGACCGACTGCGCGGCCGCGGAGAGCACACCGACGACGACTGAACCGTCCGCCCCACGTCAGAGCGGGGTGACAAGCCACGTCGGCACGCGTCGGCGAAACACATGCTCGCGGACCACCGGCCGGCGCCCCTGGGACTGAACCGCTCCGTCAGGCGTCGAGGAGTCGCGTGAGCCAGCCGCTCGACCGCACCTGGGCAGCGCCGGCGGCCTCGACGCGCGTGCGCAGCTCCCGATCACTCGTGACCGCGAGCACGGGCTGCCCGGCGGCGACACGGCGCTCGACCTCGGCGACGATCGCGTCGTCGCCCGCAGCATCCGCTCGCACCACGGTCAGAACGGGGTCGGCCACACCTGCCTCCGTGAGCACGGGCTCCGCCTCCGTCGCGATGCCGCGCGCCTGACCCTCCACCACGAGTGACACGTCGGGGAACCAGAGGTCCCCGGCGAGGCCGAACTCGGACGCGGGCACGGCCAGGCCCGCGAGGCGATCGCGGAGTCGCGCGGCGGCCCCCGCACGGTCCTTCCACCAGCCGTCGGGCACCGAGCCCACCACGTTCGCCGCGTCGACCACCACCGCAGGGTGCGCGTCGAGCTGCGACCGCAGCACCGGCCAGGCCGCCCCGAAGCCGGGGTGCAGCGGCAGATCCTCGACCTCCGCGACGGGGATCCAGGCGAGCGCGACGCTCTCCGGGTCGCTGATCACCGGGTCGAACGCCTCGTGCACCTCGGCCACGACGGTCGTGTACGACCAGACGCCGAGGTCGAGCACGCTCGTGAAACGCGGACGCACCGCGCCGTCAGGCACACCCGCCTCCTCCTGGGCCTCGCGCACCGCGCCGACGATTGCGGCCTCGCCCTCGTGCAGCGCTCCCCCGGGCAGGCCCCACGTGCCCCCGAAGTGACTCCACGAGACGCGGTGCTGCAGGAGGATGCCGCGCGCGGGGTCGACGGCGAGCAGCCCGGCCGCGCCGAAGCGACCCCAGTACCGTTCGCCGGACTCGGCGACCACCCAGGCGTCGCCCGGGTCGCGCGGGCCGGAGGGGCGACGCGGTTCACCGGGAGCAGGGGGTACGACTGTCACCCCTTCAGCTTTTCACAGCATCCGGGTTGCGGCGCCATCCGGCGACACACGGGAACGCCTCAGCGCTGGCGACGCTCGCGCACCCGCATGTTGATGACGATCGGCGTCCCCTCGAACGGGTACAGCTCGCGCAGCCGCCGCTGGATGAACCGGCGGTAGCCCGGGTCGAGGAAGCCGGTCGTGAACAGGACGAACGTCGGCGGGCGCGTCGACGCCTGCGTGCCGAACAGGATGCGCGGCTGCTTGCCCCCGCGCAGCGGGTGCGGGTGCTCGGCGACGAGCTCGGCGAGGAAGGCGTTGAACTTGCCCGTCGGGATGCGACGGTCCCAGTTCTCCAGCGCCGTCTCCAGCGCCGGCACGAGCTTGTCGAGGTGTCGTCCCGTCTTGGCGGAGATGTTCACGCGCGGCGCCCAGGCCACGTGCGCCAGATCCTGCTCGATCTCCCGCTCCAGATACCGGCGGCGGTCGGCGTTCTCCAGGTCGTCGTCGTTCAGACGGTCCCACTTGTTGAACGCGAGCACGAGCGCACGGCCCGACTCCAGCACGAGGTCGATGATGCGCACGTCCTGCTCGCTGATGGACTCCGAGACGTCGAGCACGACGACCGCGACCTCCGCCTTCTCCAGGGCCGCCGACGTCCGCAGCGAGGCGTAGAAGTCCGCACCCTGCGCCATGTGCACGCGACGACGGATGCCGGCGGTGTCGACGAGGCGCCACATCTTGCCGCCGAGCTCCACGACCTCGTCCACCGGGTCGCGGGTGGTGCCGGCGAGGTCGTTCACGACGACCCGCTCTTCGCCCGCTGCCTTGTTCAGCAGCGACGACTTGCCCACGTTCGGGCGCCCGAGGATGGCGACACGACGCGGACCGCCGATCTCCTGCTTCGCGACGGCCGAGATCTCCGGGAGCTTCGTCAGCACCGCGTCCAGCAGGTCCGCGACGCCACGGCCGTGGATGGCGGAGACCGGGTGCGGCTCGCCGAGACCGAGGTTCCACAGCGCCGCGGCCTCCGGCTCCTGGCGGGCGTCGTCGATCTTGTTCGCCACGAGGAACACGGGCTTGCCGCTCTTGCGCAGCAGCTTCACGACGTGCTCGTCGGTCGAGGTCGCGCCGACCATGGCGTCGACCACGAACAGCACCACGTCGGACAGGTCGATCGCGACCTCGGCCTGCGCGGCGACGGAACGGTCGATGCCCCGCGCGTCGGGCTCCCACCCGCCGGTGTCGACGACCGTGAAGCGGCGATCGTTCCACTCCGCCTTGTACGTGACACGGTCGCGGGTCACGCCGGGAGTGTCCTCGACCACGGCCTCGCGGCGGCCGAGGATGCGGTTCACGAGCGCGGACTTGCCCACGTTCGGCCGGCCGACGATCGCCACCACCGGCAGCGCGGGCAGGAACTCGATGCCGTCCTCGCCCAGGGCGACGCCCGCGAGCAGCGCCGCATCCTCGTCATCCAGTTCGTAGTCGGCGAGGCCGGCGCGCAGGGTCTCCGCCCGCTGCTCGGCGAGGTGTTCGTCGATCTGCTCGAGCTTCTCGGCGAGCTGGTCGGGACCGCCTTCGTATTCGTCGTCAGCCACGGTGTGCTCCTCGGAGTCGTTCGATCACCGTGAGGACGGCGTCGATGGTCTGGGGGAAATCGAGTTCCGTCGAGTCGACGACCTCGACGCCCTTTGCGGCGTTGAGGAAGTCGACGACGGCACTGTCGGAGGCGTCGCGCTTGTGCAGAGCGGCGGCCACCGCATCCGCGTTCTCGGCCGCGAGCTCGCCGGCGCGACGCGCGGCACGGACCGCGGGCGCAGCGGTGAGCAGGATGCGCACCGGGGCGTCGGGTGCCACGACCGTCGTGATGTCGCGGCCCTCGACCACCACGGCCGGGTACGGGGCCTCGGCGACCAGCGCCCGGAACAGCTCGTTCACCTGCGCGCGGACCTCGGGCACGCGGGCGACACCGCTCACGGCACCGGAGATCCGCGGCTCGCGGATCGCCTCGGTCACGTCGAATTCGCCGACCCGCACGGTGCGGTCGTCCGGGTCGAGCCCGAGCCGCACAGGGAAGTCGGCGGCGGCTGCACGCACGGCCGCGGCGTCGTCGGTGTCCGCGCCCTGCGCCAGCACATGCCAGGCGAGCGCACGATAGGCGGATCCGGTGTCGAGGTAGCCGTAGCCGAGTCGCCGTGCGACGGCCTTGGACACACTCGACTTGCCCGATCCGGCGGGCCCGTCGATCGCGATGAACTTCGTGGCGGTGGAGGTCTCAGTCATTGGTGTTCCCTGCGATGCGCCAGCCGCGTTCCTGGAGCCCGGTGATCGCGCCGTGCAGCGCCGCGGGGTCGACACTGATCTCGGCGAGGCCGAACTGCGCGCCGGGCGAGTGCTCCAGCCGCAGGTCCTCGACGTTGACGCCGAGCTCGCCGAGCTCGCCGAACAGGCGGCCGAGCTGGCCGGCTGTGTCGTCGACCATGACGACGAGGGTCTCGAACCGGCGGTTCTGGCCGTGCTTGCCCGGCAGCCGCTCGACGCCGTCGTTGCCCTGACGGATGGTCTCGGCCAGGACTCGGCGGGCGCCGGGAGCCCCGGGCTCGCGGAGTGCCGCGGCGACCTCGCCGAGGTCGGCGGCCAGAGCCTCCAAGATCTCGACCACGGGGCCGGCGTTCGCATCGAGGATCTGCACCCACAGCTCGGGGGCGGATGCGGCGATGCGCGTCGTGTCGCGCACACCCTGTCCCGCCAGGCGCAGCGAGCCCTCCTCCGCCACGGCGAGCCGTGCGGCCAGCAGACTCGCGACGACCTGCGGCACATGCGAGGTCAGCGCCACGGACCGGTCGTGCTCCTCGGGCGTCATCTCCAGCGGCATGGCGCCCACGTCCAGTGCCAGAGCCTCGACCAGCGCGAGATCCGCAGCCGTGGTGTCGGCATCGCGGCAGACGACCCAGGGGCGTCCGATGAACAGGTCGGCGCGGGCGGAGATGGCGCCGCCGCGCTCTCTCCCGGCGAGCGGGTGCGAGCCGATGTAGCGCGTCAGGTCCACGCCGCGCTCGCGCAGCGCACGGAACGGCTCCAGCTTCACGCTGGCGACGTCGGTGACGACAGCTCCCGGGTAGCGCTCCAGCTCCGCCTGGATCACGTCGGCCGTGACATCCGGCGGCACGGCGACCACGATCAGGACCGGCGCGTCGTCGTCGGCGGGGAGGCGGCCGGCGCCGTAGTCGACGGCCAGACGCAGCTGTGCGGGCGAGGCGTCCTCGAGGACGACGTCGATGCCCTTCGCGCGCAGGGCGTGGCCCACGCTCGCCCC
This sequence comes from Microbacterium sp. p3-SID336, assembly GCF_025143365.1. GTDB lineage: Bacteria > Actinomycetota > Actinomycetes > Actinomycetales > Microbacteriaceae > Microbacterium. The sequence continues at coordinate 7,205 of NZ_JALXPE010000043.1, forward strand.
GAGCAGCCCGGCGCCGACGATGCGCACGGTGCCGGACAGACGCGGCGCCACGGCACCCGTCTTCCGCGCCGCGGGCGCACTCGTCTCGGTCATTCGCTCTCCTGCTCGCCTGGCGCCTCGGCGACACCGGATTCACGGCGCGCCAGAGTGAGCAGCGCACCGAGTTCGATTTTACTCAGTTCCCGCGTCCGCCCCGCCGGGAGGGTTCCCAGGTGGAGCGGACCGAACTGACGACGCACCAGCTCCGTCACCGGATGCCCGACCGCGGCCATCATGCGACGAACGATGCGGTTGCGCCCCGAATGCAGGGTGAGCTCCACCAGGCTCGATCCCCGCGAGGTGTCCAGCAGTCGCGCCTTGTCCGCGGCGATCGGCCCGTCCTCCAGCTCGATGCCCTTGGTGAGCTTCGCGATGGTCTGCGCCGTCACCGTGCCCTCGACCTTTGCGATGTACACCTTCGTCACCCCGAACGACGGGTGCGCCAGCACGTGCGCCAGCTCGCCGTCGTTCGTGAGGATGAGCAGGCCGCTCGTCTCCGCGTCGAGGCGACCGACGTTGTACAGCCGCTCCTCGTAGTCCTTCGTGAAGCGCCGCAGGTCGGGGCGGCCGTTCTCGTCACGCATGCTGCTGACCACGCCGGTCGGCTTGTTCAGCATCACGTACCGCTTCGACACGTCCAGCTGCACCGCAGTGCCGTCCACGTCCACGAGGTCGCGCTCGGGGTCGATGCGCCGCCCCAGCTCCGTCACGACCTGGCCGTTGACGCGGATGCGGCCCTCCACGATGTACTGCTCGACCACGCGCCGCGAGGCGACGCCCGCGGCGGCCAGCACCTTCTGCAGGCGCACGCCCTCGGGAGCGGTGGAGTCGTTGTCGTCCCGGCTCATCGCAGGGTCCCTTCGTCGAAGCCGTCGGCGCCGTCGTCGAGCAGCGGCGAGATCGGAGGCAGCTCGTCCAGCGAGTTGATGCCCAGGTGTTGCAGGAGAGCGTCGGTCGTGCCGTAGTTGATCGCGCCGGTCTCCGAGTCCGCGAACAGCTCGGTGATCAGCCCCCGCGCGAGGAGCGTGCGCACCACGGAGTCCACGTTGACAGCTCTGATCGACGCGACCTGACTGCGCGTGACCGGCTGCTTGTACGCGATGACCGCGAGGGTCTCCAGCGCCGCCTGGGACAGCCGTGCCGGAGCCTGGCCGCCCACGAACTCTGCCACCACCCCGTCGAGGTCCTCGCGCACGTACAGGCGCCAGCCACCGCCGACCTCCCGCAGCTCGAAGCCGCGACGGGGACCTCTCCCCCGTCCGTCGTAGTCCTCGACCAGGGTCTCCAGGGTCTGGCGCACGGCGGGCACGGGTGCGCCGACCGCCGCCGCCAGCGCCACCAGGCCGATGGGCTCGTCCACGATGAAGAGGATCGCCTCCACCCGCTCCGCCAGCGGCAGCTCGGATCCCGCCGCGGTCGCGACGTCGGCATCGCCTTCGAGCGCGGTCAGGTCCTCGGCCTCGTTGTCGATCGCCGTGCTGTCATCGGTCATAGTCGGCCCCCAGGGTCGCGAGTGTCTCATCCGACCAGGTGTCGGCGGCCCAGCGGAGCGTGAGCTCGCCGAGCGGTTCCAGTTGTTCGAAGGAGAGCGCCGCGTGCCGGTACAGCTCCAGCACCGAGATGAACCGGGCGACCACGATGCCCGGCTCGGTCACCCCGGCGACCAGCTCGCGGAAGCTCACGGACTCGGTGCCGCGCAGCAGGGTCACCACGATCGCCGCCTGCTCGCGGATGCTCACCAGGGGCGCGTGCAGGTGGTCGAGCCCGACGTGCGGGATCTCCTTGGGCGCGAACGCCAGCAGCGCGAGCGCGGCGAAGTCGTCGGCGCTCAACGACCACACCAGCTCCGGCGTCTTCCTGCGGTGCTTCTCCTCCAGTGGCACGGCGCGCACATGCCGACGGTCCTCCCGCTGCAGGCACCGTGCGAACCACGCGGAGACCTCCTTGAAGGCGCGGTACTGCAGCAGCCGTGCGAACAGCAGGTCCCGCGCCTCCAGCAGCGCCACGGCCTCCGCGTCCACCAGCTCGCCCTGCGGCAGCAGCCCGGCCACCTTCATGTCGAGCAGGGTCGCCGCGACGACCAGGAACTCGGACGCCTGGTCCAGGTCGTCGTCGTCCTCCAGCTCGGCCAGATATGCGATGAACTCGTTCGTGACGGCACTCAGCGACACCTCGGTGATGTCCATCTCATGCTTCGAGATGAGGTTCAGCAGCAGGTCGAACGGTCCGTCGAAGTTCGACAGGGAGACGCGGAACCCGGTGTCCGCCTCCGCGAGTGCGGCGGAGTCCTCCTCGGCCGGGGCGGCGGCGTCCCCTTCCGCGGGGCCGACGGGTCCGCCCTCCGCGGGCGCGGCGGGGTCGATGGTCGCGGCGGTCTCCGCGTCCTCAGGCGACGGCGCCACGGGCGACCAGCTCCCGCGCCAGCCGCAGGTAGGCCTGGGCGGCGGCGTGCTCCGGCGCGAACTCGGTGATGGGCACGCCGGACACCGACGCGTCGGGGAACTTCACGGTCCGGCCGATCACGGTCTCCAGCACGTCGTCGCCGAAGGCCTCGACCACGCGCTCCAGCACCTCACGCGAGTGCAGCGTACGCGGGTCGTACATCGTGGCGAGGAGCCCGTCCATGGTGATCGACGGGTTCAGCCGGTCGCGGACCTTGTCGATGGTCTCGATGAGCAGCGCGACGCCGCGCAGCGCGAAGAACTCGCACTCGAGCGGGATGATCACGCCGTGCGCGGCGGTCAGAGCATTGACAGTGAGCAGGCCGAGCGAGGGCTGGCAGTCGATGAGGATGACGTCGTACTCCCCCGCCACCTGACGCAGCACGCGGGCGAGGATGGTCTCGCGGGCGACCTCGTTCACGAGGTGCACCTCGGCCGCGGACAGGTCGATGTTCGCGGGGAGGACGTCGAGGCCCTCCACGTTCGAGTGGACGATCGCCTCGTGCGCATCGCGCTTCGTGTCGAGCAGCAGGTCGTACACCGTGGGCACGTCGTGCGTCTGGATGCCGAGACCCGCCGACAGCGCGCCCTGCGGGTCGAAATCCACCGCGAGCACCTTGCGCCCGTACTCGGCCAGCGCTGCCGCGAGGTTGATCGACGTCGTGGTCTTGCCCACGCCGCCCTTCTGGTTGCACAGCGCGATGATGCGCGCGGGACCGTGAGACTTCAGCGGTGCGGGGATCGGGAAGCCGCGATAGGGGCGACCGGTGGGTCCCATGGGGGTGTCGTCGGCCTTCTTCGCCTTCGCCCTGGACTTCGCCGCTTTCTCAGCCACCGGTTCTCCTGCTCCTTCGTGCTTGCTCGATTGTAGCGGCCGTGCCGTGACCGCCCGCCCCGGCGCGCGGCATGCCCACACGCTCCGAACCGCGCGGTCCGTCAGCGCGCGCGGGGGTGGGAGGTCGCGTACACGTCGCGCAGCGCATCGACCGAGACGTGCGTATAGATCTGCGTCGTGGCGACGGAGGAGTGCCCGAGCAGCTCCTGCACCACACGCACGTCGGCTCCCCCCTGCAGCAGGTGCGTCGCGAACGAGTGCCGCAGCGTGTGCGGCGACACCTCCGCGGTGATGTGCGCGCGCTCGGCGGCCTCGCGGATCACCAGCCACGCGCTCTGCCGGGACAGCGGGGCACCGCGCGCACCGAGGAACAGCTTCGCCGAGGCGCGGCCCTTCGCGGCGAGGCCGGGGCGCACCCTGGTCAGGTAGGCGTCCACGGCCGCGCGCGCGTACGAGCCGACCGGGACGATGCGCTCCTTCGAGCCCTTGCCGCGCAGACGCAGCACATCTCCGTGCGCCAGATCGTCGACGTCGAGCCCCACGGCTTCGGAGACGCGCGCACCCGTGGCATACAGCAGCTCCAGCAGGGCGCGGTCCCTGATGCCGAGCGGCTCCTCCGGCGACGGGGCCGCGAGCAGCCTCTCGACCTGCTCGATCGTCAGCGCTTTGGGCAGCCGCCGCGGGGCCTTCGGTGGGCGGAGCCGCCCGCTGGGGTCGTCGGTCTCGATGCCCTCGCGCGCCAGGAAGCGATGCCACCCCCGCACCGACGACTGCAGCCGTGCCAGGCTCGTCGCGGCCGGCGGAGGCTCTGACGCGGCGCGCTCGGCGACGAATCGGTCGACCACGGCCGCCGTCACCTGCGCCGTGTCGTCGATACCCTGCTCGTCGAGCCAGGAGCGGTAGCCGTCGAGGTCGCGCCGGTACGCCGCGATCGTGTGCGCGCTGAGGCCGCGCTCGATCGTGACGTGACGCAGATACGCGTCCAGAGCGCGATCGAGCTGCATGTCAGCTCCGGTCGCGCAGCCTCTGCGCCGCCGCCAGGACGCCGATCGCGAGGATGCCGTTGCGCATGCGACCGTCCAGCACGGCGGCGACCGCATCGGCGAGCGGCACCCACTCCAGGCGGATGTCCGCCTCCTCGTCCTCCCGCGCGTGGGCCGACTCGGCCGCGCCGATGCCCGTCGCGAGGAACACCTGGATCAGCTCGTCGTTCCCACCGGGCGTGGTCCAGGATGACACCAGCGGCTCCCACCGCGCGGCGACCAGGTCGGCCTCCTCGGCGAGTTCGCGCCGTGCGGCCGCCGCGGGGTCCTCCCCCGGCACGTCGAGCAGCCCGGCGGGCAGCTCCCAGTCGCGGTGCCTGATCGGGTGGCGGTACTGCTGGATCAGCAGCACCCGCTCCTCATCGTCCAGGGCCAGGATGGCCACCGCGCCCGGATGCGCCACGTACTGCCGCACGATCTCGGTGTCGCCGTAGCGCACCCGGTCGGAGCGCACGTCCCACACCCGGCCCTCGTACACGAGCTCCGAGCTCAGGACCTCCGGCTCGAACGCCTCGTCCCGCAGCGGTCCGCCGTCGGCACGGGCATCGACCTCACTCATCGTCGCTGACGTCGAACAACTCGCTCGCACGGTGCCGCTCGATCGCCGCACCGACCAGGCCGCGGAACAGCGGGTGCGGGTCGGTCGGACGCGAACGCAGCTCCGGGTGCGCCTGCGTGGCGATGTAGTACGGGTGCACGTCGCGCGGCAGCTCGACGTACTCGACCAGGTCGAGCTCCGGGTTGAGGCCGGAGAACACCAGGCCGGCCTCGGCGAGACGGTCGCGGTAGGCATTGTTGACCTCGTAGCGGTGGCGGTGCCGCTCGGACGCCTCGGGCGCCCCGTACAGCTCGCGTGCCAGCGAGCCCTCCGCGAGGGCCGCCTTGTACAGACCGAGTCGCATGGTGCCGCCCAGGTCGCCGCCGTCGAGGATCTCCACCTGCTCGGCCATGGTCGCGATCACGGGCTCCGACGTGTCCGGGTCGAACTCGCTCGACGACGCCCCGGCGATACCGGCCACGTCCCGCGCGAACTCGATCACCATGCACTGCAGCCCCAGGCACAGGCCGAGCGTGGGGATGCCCTGCTCACGCGCGAACTTCAGCGCGCCCAGCTTGCCCTCGATGCCGCGGATGCCGAAGCCGCCGGGCACGCAGATGCCGTCGAGCTCCGCCAGCTGCTCCTGCGCGCCCTCGGGCGTCTCGCAGAGGTCGGAGGGGATCCAGCGGATGTGGACCTTGGTCTCCTGCGCGAAACCGCCGGCCTTGAGCGCCTCGGTCACCGAGAGGTACGCGTCCGGCAGGTCGATGTACTTGCCGACCAGCCCGATCGTGACCTCGTGCTTGGGGTTGTGCACGGCGTGCAGCACCCGGTTCCAGCGGGTCCAGTCGACGTCGGCCGCCTTCTGGTCCAGGCCGAGGCGGCGGACGATGTACGAGTCCAGCCCCTGCTCGTTCAGCGTGGACGGGATGTCGTAGATGCTCGGCAGGTCGACCGTGTTGATGACGCCCTCGACGTCCACGTCGCACATCAGCGCGATCTTGTTGCGGTTGCTCGCGCTCACCGGACGGTCGCTGCGCAGCACCAGGGCGTCGGGCTGGATGCCGACCTGCCGGAGAGCCGCAACGGAGTGCTGCGTCGGCTTGGTCTTCTGCTCGCCGGACGCGCCCATGAACGGCACGAGGGACACGTGCACGAAGAACACGCTGTCCCGGCCCAGCTCGTGGCGCAGCTGTCGCGCGGCCTCCAGGAACGGCTGCGACTCGATGTCGCCGACGGTACCGCCGACCTCGGTGATGATGACGTCAGGCCGCGGCTCCTCCGTGGCCTGCAGGCGCATGCGGCGCTTGATCTCGTCGGTGATGTGCGGGATGACCTGCACGGTGTCGCCCAGGTACTCGCCGCGGCGCTCGCGCGCGATCACCTGGGAGTAGATCTGCCCCGTGGTGACGTTGGCCGCCTGGGACAGGTTGATGTCGAGGAAACGCTCGTAGTGGCCGATGTCGAGGTCGGTCTCCGCGCCGTCGTCCGTGACGAACACCTCGCCGTGCTGGAAGGGGTTCATCGTGCCCGGGTCGACGTTCAGGTACGGGTCGAGCTTCTGCATGACGACCCGCAGTCCGCGGGCGGTGAGCAGATTGCCCAGGCTGGCCGCGGTGAGGCCCTTGCCCAAAGACGAAACGACACCACCAGTCACGAAGATGTGCTTGGTCGTGTCGTTCTTGGGCCCCGCAGAAGAAGAGTTCATCACGGGCTTCTATCCTAACAGTTCGTTCAGACGCCGAGGCTGAGAAGTTCGCGGGCGTGGGTCAGGGCGGCATCCGAATCGGCGAGTCCGGACAGCAGGCGAGCCATCTCGGCCTCGCGGTCCTCGCCGTCCAGTCGGCGCACACTCGAGGCGGTGACGGCGCCGTCGTTGGACTTCACCACGGTGAGGTGGTTGTTGGCGAAGGCCGCGACCTGCGCGAGATGGGTCACCGCGATCACCTGCGACTTCTCCGCAAGCCGGGCGAGTCGCCGACCGACCTCGATGGCCGCGGCGCCGCCGATACCCGCATCGACCTCGTCGAACACGAACGTGGGCACCGGGTCTGTCGCGGCGATCACGACCTCGATCGCGAGCATGACCCGCGACAGCTCTCCCCCGGACGCGCCCTTCCCGACCGACCGTGGCTCCGCACCCGGGTGCGACGCGAGCAGGATCGCGACATCGTCTCGCCCGTGGCTGCTCTCGGCCCCCGGAGCGACCGCGACCTCCAGTCGTGCGTCGGGCATCGCGAGCGCGTGCAGCTCGTCGGTGACCGCAGCGCCGAGCCGTGCGGCAGCCTCGGTGCGCACGGCGGTGAGCGCGTCGGCACGGGCATCCAGTTCCGCTCTGGCGGCGTCCCGCTCGGCGTGCAGCCGTTCGAGTCGCTCGCCGTCGTCGTCGAGCTCGGCCAGCCGCGCGGAGCCGCTCTGCCACAGGGCGAGCGCGTCACTCAGCGAACCGTGTGCGCGGACGAGCACTCCCAGCGCGGCGCGACGCTCTTCCACGGCCGCGAGCTCGTGCGGCCCCGACTCGTCGAGGTCGGCGAGGAACCCGGAGAGCTGCCCCGCCGCGTCCGCGATGCGGTAGCCGATGTCGGCCAGGCTCTCGGCGATCTCGGTGAGGGTGGCGTCGGAGGCCCGTTCGAGCGCGCGACGGGCCTCGGCGACAAGCGCGGAGGCATCAGGCTCCCCCTCCTCGCTGGAGAGCGCGCCGTGTGCGAGGGAGGCCGCGAGGCGCAGCTCTTCCGCGTTCGCGAGACGTTCAGCGCGGGCGGCGAGCTCTTCGTCCTCGCCCTCCTCCGGGGCTGTGGCCTCGATCAGCGCCAGGTCCTCCCGCAGCCGGGCCGCTTCCTCGGCGCGGCGGTCGCGGTTCTCCGTGATCTCCGCGATCTCGGCGTCGAGGGCGCGCCAGCGCTCGAACGCGGTGGCGTACTCCGCGAGAGCGGTCGCGATGGGCTCACCGCCGAACCGATCAAGGGCATCGCGCTGGGCGGCGGCCGACCGCAGCCGCAGCTGCTCCGACTGCCCGTGCACCACGACGAGCTCCTCCGCGAGGGCGGACAGCACTCCCGCAGGGGCCGCGCGACCCCCGACGCTCGCCCTGCTCCGTCCCTCGGCGCTCAGCGTGCGGGAGACGTAGAGCTCAGCACGCCCGCCACCCGCCGGCTCCAGTTCCCCACCCGCATCGGCGACGATGTCGGCGACCTCTCCGACCTCCGGGACCACCCAGACGCCGGCGACGGAAGCCTGAGCAGCACCCGCCCGCACGGCACCGGAGTCGGCGCGCTGGCCGAGTAGCAGCCCGAGGCCCGTCACGACCATGGTCTTGCCCGCGCCGGTCTCGCCGGTGATCGCGGTGAAGCCCGGTCCGAGCGGAAGCACGGCGTCGGCGATCACGCCGAGGCCCTGCATGCGCATCTCCTCGATCATCGCGGGCTCCTCCGGTCCTGTCCGCGCCATCCCTCGACGGGGAGCTGGAACTTGCGGACGAGACGGTTCGTGAACGCGGTGGGGTGCAGCCGGGCGAGCCGCACGGGACGGGACGAGCGCCGCACGACCACGCGCGCACCGGGCGGCAGGTCGTGCGAACGGCGGCCGTCGCACCAGAGGATGCCGGAGCCGTCGGTGCGCTCGAGCATCTCGATCGCGACGGCCGCGTCGGGGCTCACCACGAGCGGCTTCGCGAAGAGGGCGTGTGCGGAGAGCGGCACGACGGCGATGGCCTCGACCGTGGGCCAGATCACGGGGCCGCCGGCGGAGAAGTTGTAGGCCGTGGAGCCGGTGGGAGTGGAGATCACCATGCCGTCGCAGCCGAAGCTCGACAGCGGTCGCCCGTCGATCTCGAGCACGACCTCGATCATGCGCTCACGGCTGGCTTTCTCGACGGTCGCCTCGTTGAGTGCCCAGGTCTCGTAGACCACGTCGCCTGCGGCGTCTTTGACCCGCACGGAGAGCGCCAGGCGCTCCTCGACCTCGTAGTCGCGCGCGATGACACGGCGGACGGCGTCATCCATGTCGTCCCGGTCGATCTCGGCGAGGAAGCCGACGTGGCCCATGTTGATGCCGAGCACCGGCGCTCCGCTCTCGCGCACGAGTTCGGCGGCACGGAGGATGGTGCCGTCGCCGCCCAGCACGATCGCGAGCTCCAGCGCCGTCGGGTCGGCGGACGCGCCGAGCACGTCGACGTCGGCGAAGAACGGGTCGACCTCGCTCAGCTCGGCGTGGTCCTCGGCGGCGAGCACCGGGCGAGCGCCGGCGCCGCGCAACGCATCGGTGACGCGGCGGGCGGCCTCGACCGTATCGACGCGGCCCGCATGCGCGACCACCAGGATCCAGCGCTCGTTCATCGTCCCCCTGCCAGGCTGTTGATGGTGTCCAACCATTGTGTCGGATTGCTGCCTCGGCCCGGCGCGAGATGCACCAGGTACTCCGCATTGCCGTGCGTGCCGAGGATCGGGGAGGGAAGGATGCCGAGCATTCCCATCCCCTCGTCCCAGGCGGACCAGACGGTGCGGGCGACGGCGTCGGCACGAGTGGCGGGATCCGTCACCAGCCCTCCGCGGACGGCCGTGCGACCGACCTCGAACTGCGGCTTGATGAGCAGCACGACATCGGCCTCGGGTGAGGCGATTGCCGCCACCGCGGGGAGCACGAGCTCCAGGGAGATGAACGAGAGGTCGCCCACGATCAGATCGGGGGCCTGCGACTCCCCCGTCGCGTCGGCGAGGGTCTGCGGGGTCATGTGGCGCACGTTGAAGCCCTCGACCGAGACCACCGCGGGGTCGGCGGCGATCGAGGGCGCCAGCTGCCCGTGGCCGACGTCGACCGCGAGCACCCGGCGTGCTCCGCGCTCGCGCAGCACCTGGGTGAAGCCGCCCGTCGAGGCGCCCATGTCGAGCGCGAGCCTGTCGCGCGCGGAGACGTCGAAGCCGTCGAGCCCGGCGATGAGCTTATGCGCGGCACGCCCGACGTAGTGGTCGGCCCCAGCGATCGTGATCTCGTTCGCGTCGTCCACCGCCGTGGAGGCCTTGACCACCGGGCGGCCGTCCACGCTGACCAGACCCTCGGCGATCAGGGTGGCGGCGTGGCTGCGCGAACGGGCGAGTCCTCGGGATGCGAGGGCGGCGTCGAGTCGCGTCATCGTGGCCCCGGGGTCTCCCGCTGCTCGAGGCGCGAGCCGCTCTCCAGACGGCGGGAGAGCTCGTCATGGAGCGCGGCATAGGCGTCGGCGCGAGCCGGAAGCGGCTGACCTTCGATCAGGCGCAGACGACTCCAGAGACCGTCGGTCGGCGCGCTGGTCGTGTCTTCGCTCACCCCTCCACTGTACGCGGCGGTCCCGACACTCGACGGAGCCACGCGTGCGCTCAGGGGCGGTGGAACGGGTCCGCGTACAGGCGCTCCGGAACCCGCAGCACGAAGACAGGGGTGCCCGATGCCCAGATCGCGGCCGCCCCGGCGCGGAGAAGGTCGAGCTGGTCGCCCGACTCGGCGAGGATCTCGACGTCGGCTCCGTGCACGCGCACGGCGGCGCCGTTCACGTCGAACACTCCGTCCGTGACCGTGGGCTCCGGGTAGGGCTCGTGCAGGCCGCGGAGGTCCGCGAGGACGAACGTCGGCCGCGAGCCCTCCGGAGCCGCCAGCACGTGCTTCGGCCGGTCGATCCCCGTCAGGACGAGGGCCGAATCGATGCCGGCGCGACTCGCGCCCATGATGTCGGTGTCGAGGCGGTCGCCGATGAACAGCGCCTTGGAGGCACCGAAGCGCGCCACGGCCTCTTCGAAGATCGGCGTCTCGGGTTTGCCTGCCACGGTCGCCAGTCGCCCCACGGCGGTGTGCACCGCGGAGACGAGAGTCCCGTTCCCGGGGGCCACGCCGCGGTCGCGCGGGATGGTCCAGTCCGTGTTCGTGGCGATCCAGGGGATGCCGCCCTCTTCCTCCGGCACCTTGAGGGCGAACGCCGCTTCGGCGAGATCCGTCCACGCGACCTCGGGGGCGAAGCCCTGCACGACCGCCTGGGGAGCATCCTCCGCGCTGCGAGTGACGGTGTACCCCGCCTTCTGCACCTCGTCCACCAGGCCGTCGCCGCCGACCACCAGGATGGTCGCGGGCGGACGCACGATCTCGGTCAGCAGTCGCATGGCGGCCTGAGGGCTGGTGACGACATCCCTCGGTTCCACCTGCAACCCGAGGCTGTTCAGATGCGCCGCGACAGAGGCGTCGGTGCGGGCAGCGTTGTTGGTGATATAGCCGAGACGCACCGTGCTCGCGGCCGCGTTCAGGCTCTCCACCGCGAACGGCAGCGCACCAGGGCCGGCGTAGACGACGCCGTCGAGGTCGGCGAGTATCGTGTCCATACCGTCCAACGGCGTCCGAGCCGACGAGCGCTTGCGCGTGAAGAGTCCCACTACGCCTCCGGCTTCTCGGAGGCGCGAGCGGTGTCCTCGTCCCCTTCGTCATCCTCGCCCAGGAGTTCGCGGACCTCGTCCTCGATCGTGGGCTCGGCCGCATGCGCATCAGCATCGTCGGCATCAGTCGCATCGCCGCCAGCGGCGTCAGCAGCGTCAGCAGCAGCGTCAGCAGCAGCGTCAGCGTCAGCGTCAGCAGCAGCGTCAGCAGCAGCGTCAGCAGCAGCGTCAGCGTCAGCAGCAGCGTCAGCGTCAGCAGCAGCGTCAGCGTCAGCAGCAGCGTCAGCGTCAGCAGCAGCGTCAGCAGCAGCGTCAGCAGCAGCGTCAGCAGCAGCGTCAGCGTCAGCAGCAGCGTCAGCGTCAGCAGTGGCGTCAGCGTCGGCAGTGGCGTCGGCAGTGGCGTCGGCAGTGGCGTCAGCGTCCTCAGTCTCGACGTCGTGCTCGTCCGACACGTCGCGGCGCTGTGCGTCGCCGTGCTCGACCTCGTACTCGTCGTCGTCCTCGATGAGGCCGTCCTCGACGAAGATCTCCTCGTCACCGGCTTCGTCGACACCGAGCGCCTCGGCGGCGACCTCAGCGCGATGGGCCCAGAACGCGGCTTCCTCATCGCGGCCGAGATCCTCGAGCACGGCCGCACGCGCCGCGAACAGCGCAGGGCTCCATTCGAACGCACGGTCGGGATCGAGCTCCGGAATCTCCAGCTCGCCCAGCGCGAGCTCGAGGTCTCCCTGATCGAGACGTGCCCCCGACATGGCGATCGCCAGCGCGACGCGGACGGGCGTCGGCAGCGCCGCACGGTCGACCGCACGGCCGGTCTCGAGCGCACGGTCTGGGCGGCCGATGCCGCGCTCGCTGTCCACCATCAGCGCGATCTGATCGTCCTTGCCCGAGATGCGACGGTACGTGCGCAGCTCACGCAGTGCCAGCGCGAAGTCTCCGGTGGCGTATGCGGTGATACCCAGGGTCTCTCGGACGATCGCGATGCGCCCGGCGCGACGCGATGCGGCCAGAGCATGGGCGTGCGCGAGCGCGGGGTCCTCGTCGATGAGACGCGAGGCCATCGCGAGATGACGCGCGACGTGGTCGGCGTTCTCCTTGCTCAGCGTCTTGAGCTCGTTGCGCGCCGAGGCGTGCAGGTCGCGAGCCGTGATCTCTTCCGGAACGAACGGGTCGTCGAAGCGCTGACGTTCGTTCGAGGCATTTGCCGGCCGCTCACGGCCCGCACCCCCGCGCTGCGGGAAAGAACGCGAACGCTCTCCGTCACGGCGCTCACCCCGATCACGGTTGAATCCGCCGTCGCGACGCGGCCCACCATCACGGCTGAACCCGCCCTCACGAGGCTGCCCACCATCACGGCTGAATCCGCCATCGCGACGCGGCCCACCATCACGGCTGAACCCGCCCTCGCGACGCGGCCCACCATCACGGCTGAACCCGCCTTCACGACGCGGCGCGCCGTCACGGTTATAGCCGCCCTCACGACGCGGCCCACCATCACGGCTGAACCCGCCCTCACGACGCGGCGCGGAGTCGCGGCTGTAGCCGCCCTCGCGATTGAAACCGCCTTCACGACGCGGCCCACCGTCACGGCTGTACCCGCCTTCACGACGCGTCCCACCGTCGCGGCTGTAACCGCCTTCACGACGCTGCGCGCCGTCACGGTTGAAGCCGCCCTCGCGACGCGGCCCACCGTCACGGCTGTACCCGCCTTCACGACGCTGGCCGCCGTCACGGCTGTACCCGCCTTCACGACGCTGGTCGCCGTCGCGGCTGTACCCGCTTTCACGACGCTCGCCCCCGTCACGGCTGTAGCCGCCCTCGCGACGCGGAGCGCCGTCACGGTTGAAGCCGCCCTCACGACGCTGCCCACCATCACGGTTGTAGCCGCCCTCGCGACGCTGCCCACCATCACGGTTGTAGCCGCCCTCACGACGCTGCCCACCATCACGGTTGTAGCCGCCCTCGCGACGCGGAGCGCCGTCACGGTTGTTACCGCCTTCACGACGCGGCCCACCGTCACGGCTATAACCGCCTTCACGACGCTGGCCGCCTTCGCGGTTAGATCCACCATCACGGCGCTGCCCGCTGTCGCGATCGCTTCGCGGCTGCCCGTCGCGGGACCAGGACGAACCGGAGCGCGAGGCCCCGTCACGATAGACGGGACGTCCACCGGAAGGGCGGTCATTGCGCGATCCTCTATCGTCGTTGCGACGCGGACGGCGCTCTTCCTCTTCCGGCATGGTGCTCCCTGTTCTCTTGGTTCATAAACGCAAAATGGCCACCCAACGATGGGTGGCCATTTGCTTAAAAGGAGTCCGGCGGTGTCCTACTCTCCCACAGGGTCCCCCCTGCAGTACCATCGGCGCTGTGAGGCTTAGCTTCCGGGTTCGGAATGTAACCGGGCGTTTCCCTCACGCTATGGCCGCCGAAACACTATTGATGTTTCAATCAAACGCATAACAAAGTCATTGTTGTCATGCGGTTCTCGACCGTACATCGAGAACCACTCAGTGGACGCAAGCACCAACGAACGGTGTGTTATCAAGTCATCGGCTTATTAGTACCAGTCAGCTGCACACGTTACCGTGCTTCCACATCTGGCCTATCAACCCAGTAGTCTGGCTGGGAGCCTCTCACCCGAAGGTATGGAAGTCTCATCTTGAGGCCGGCTTCCCGCTTAGATGCTTTCAGCGGTTATCCATCCCGAACGTAGCTAATCAGCGGTGCTCCTGGCGGAACAACTGACACACCAGAGGTTCGTCCAACCCGGTCCTCTCGTACTAGGGTCAGATCCTCTCAAACTTCCTACGCGCGCAGCGGATAGGGACCGAACTGTCTCACGACGTTCTAAACCCAGCTCGCGTACCGCTTTAATGGGCGAACAGCCCAACCCTTGGGACCTACTCCAGCCCCAGGATGCGACGAGCCGACATCGAGGTGCCAAACCATGCCGTCGATATGGACTCTTGGGCAAGATCAGCCTGTTATCCCCGAGGTACCTTTTATCCGTTGAGCGACAGCGCTTCCACAAGCCACTGCCGGATCACTAGTCCCGACTTTCGTCCCTGCTCGACCTGTCAGTCTCACAGTCAAGCTCCCTTGTGCACTTACACTCGCCACCTGATTGCCAACCAGGTTGAGGGAACCTTTGGGCGCCTCCGTTACTTTTTGGGAGGCAACCGCCCCAGTTAAACTACCCACCAGGCACTGTCCCTGAACCGGATTACGGTTCGAAGTTAGATATCCAGAGTGACCAGAGTGGTATTTCAACAATGACTCCACGGTAACTGGCGTCACCGCTTCAAAGTCTCCCACCTATCCTACACAAGCCACACCGAACACCAATACCAAGCTGTAGTAAAGGTCACGGGGTCTTTCCGTCCTGCTGCGCGTAACGAGCATCTTTACTCGTAATGCAATTTCGCCGAGTTCGCGGTTGAGACAGTTGGGAAGTCGTTACGCCATTCGTGCAGGTCGGAACTTACCCGACAAGGAATTTCGCTACCTTAGGATGGTTATAGTTACCACCGCCGTTTACTGGGGCTTAAATTCTCAGCTTCGCCTTGCGGCTAACCGGTCCTCTTAACCTTCCAGCACCGGGCAGGCGTCAGTCCGTATACATCGTCTTGCGACTTGGCACGGACCTGTGTTTTTAGTAAACAGTCGCTACCCACTAGTCTCTGCGGCCTCCAAACGCTTTCGGAGCAAGTCCTAATACGTCGAAGGCCCCCCTTCTCCCGAAGTTACGGGGGCATTTTGCCGAGTTCCTTAACCACGATTCTCTCGATCTCCTTGGTATTCTCTACCTGACCACCTGAGTCGGTTTGGGGTACGGGCGGCTAGAACCTCGCGTCGATGCTTTTCTCGGCAGCATAGGATCATCCACTTTTTATCCGCATCGTGTCTCAGCCTGTATGAGTCGCGGATTTGCCTACGACTCGGCCTACGCACTTGCACCAGGACAACCATCGCCTGGCTTGGACTACCTTCCTGCGTCACACCTGTTAATACGCTAACCGCACCAGCATGGGGTCACGTGCTCCCCTCCACGGTGTCACCCGAAGGCGACGATGTGAAGGCTCGGACGTTTAGCACCACTGGATTAGCTTGGGCGGTTCTTCGCCGGTACGGGAATATCAACCCGTTGTCCATCGACTACGCCTGTCGGCCTCGCCTTAGGTCCCGACTTACCCAGGGAAGATTAGCTTGACCCTGGAACCCTTGGTCTTTCGGAGGACGTGTTTCTCACACGTCATTCGCTACTCATGCCTGCATTCTCACTCGTGTAGCCTCCACGGCTGGTTTCCACCGCCGCTTCGCTGGCCACACGACGCTCTCCTACCCATCAACACGGCTGGACCACGAAGGCCTACCAATAATGTCAATGCCACAACTTCGGTGGCGTGCTTGAGCCCCGTTACATTGTCGGCGCGGAATCACTTGACCAGTGAGCTATTACGCACTCTTTCAAGGGTGGCTGCTTCTAAGCCAACCTCCTGGTTGTCAGAGCAACTCCACATCCTTTCCCACTTAGCACGCGCTTTGGGACCTTAGTTGGTGGTCTGGGTTGTTTCCCTCTCGACTATGAAGCTTATCCCCCACAGTCTCACTGCTGCGCTCTCACTTACCGGCATTCGGAGTTTGGCTGACGTCAGTAACCTTGTAGGGCCCATCGGCCATCCAGTAGCTCTACCTCCGGCAAGAAACACGCAACGCTGCACCTAAATGCATTTCGGAGAGAACCAGCTATCACGAAGTTTGATTGGCCTTTCACCCCTATCCACAGCTCATCCCCTCAGTTTTCAACCTAAGTGGGTTCGGTCCTCCACGACGTCTTACCGTCGCTTCAACCTGGCCATGGATAGATCACTTCGCTTCGGGTCTAGGACATGCGACTGAATCGCCCTATTCAGACTCGCTTTCGCTACGGCTACCCCACACGGGTTAACCTCGCCACATATCGCTAACTCGCAGGCTCATTCTTCAAAAGGCACGCTGTCACACCTACCAGGGGTGCTCCAACGGTTTGTAAGCAAACGGTTTCAGGTACTATTTCACTCCCCTCCCGGGGTACTTTTCACCTTTCCCTCACGGTACTTGTCCGCTATCGGTCATCTGGGAGTATTTAGGCTTATCAGGTGGTCCTGACAGATTCACACGGGATTTCACGGGCCCCGTGCTACTTGGGATACTCGCCACGCCAGAACACGCATTTCGACTACGGGGTTGGCACCCTCTATGACCGGCCTTTCAAGACCGTTCGTCTATACGCTTCTGTCACGTCGCCAGCTCGGCAGAACTGACTGGTGAGTCCCACAACCCCGAATATGCAACTCCTGCCGGATATCACACACACTCGGTTTAGCCTGATCCGGTTTCGCTCGCCACTACTAACGGAATCGCGGTTGCTTTCTCTTCCTGTGGGTACTGAGATGTTTCACTTCCCCACGTTCCCTCTACCCGCCCTATATATTCAGGCGGGAGTCACTAGGTCGGCACGCCGCCCAGCGGGGTTTCCCCATTCGGACACCCTCGGATCAAAACTTGCTTATCAGTTCCCCGAGGCTTATCGCAGATTGCTACGTCCTTCTTCGGCTCCAGATGCCAAGGCATCCACCGTTTGCTCTTAAAGACTTGAAATCACGTGAGTTCGAATCAAAAACTCGACCCCACCCGAAGGCGGGATCAGAAATTGACTAATGATCTTTAAGATCATCTAACGCAACCAGTCCGAAAACCGGTTGCAAGATGCTCGCGTCCACTGTGTAGTTCTCAAAGTACGGGCGGAACCCCCATCCACCTGCCCCAACCGGGACAAACAGAAAGAGGTCCAGAGGTACAGACCGTCCCGACCCGAAGATCGAAACCGCATCCGGTCCCTCAGGACCCAACAGCGTGCAGGTGCGACACCCGCCACCCTCCCCGTTCCCACCGCAAGCGGCGTACTAGAGAAGAAAAGCATCGTTCGCACCATGTCAAATGTTCCACCCATGAGCACCCCGCAGAGACATTCGCTCTGATCGGGGGTTCTGGACGCCGAAGCGTCAGATGCTCCTTAGAAAGGAGGTGATCCAGCCGCACCTTCCGGTACGGCTACCTTGTTACGACTTAGTCCTAATTACCGATCCCACCTTCGACGGCTCCCTCCACAAGGGTTAGGCCACCGGCTTCAGGTGTTACCGACTTTCATGACTTGACGGGCGGTGTGTACAAGACCCGGGAACGTATTCACCGCAGCGTTGCTGATCTGCGATTACTAGCGACTCCGACTTCATGAGGTCGAGTTGCAGACCTCAATCCGAACTGGGACCGGCTTTTTGGGATTCGCTCCACCTCACGGTATTGCAGCCCTTTGTACCGGCCATTGTAGCATGCGTGAAGCCCAAGACATAAGGGGCATGATGATTTGACGTCATCCCCACCTTCCTCCGAGTTGACCCCGGCAGTATCCCATGAGTTCCCACCATTACGTGCTGGCAACATAGAACGAGGGTTGCGCTCGTTGCGGGACTTAACCCAACATCTCACGACACGAGCTGACGACAACCATGCACCACCTGTTTACGAGTGTCCAAAGAGTTGACCATTTCTGGCCCGTTCTCGTATATGTCAAGCCTTGGTAAGGTTCTTCGCGTTGCATCGAATTAATCCGCATGCTCCGCCGCTTGTGCGGGTCCCCGTCAATTCCTTTGAGTTTTAGCCTTGCGGCCGTACTCCCCAGGCGGGGAACTTAATGCGTTAGCTGCGTCACGGAATCCGTGGAATGGACCCCACAACTAGTTCCCAACGTTTACGGGGTGGACTACCAGGGTATCTAAGCCTGTTTGCTCCCCACCCTTTCGCTCCTCAGCGTCAGTTACGGCCCAGAGATCTGCCTTCGCCATCGGTGTTCCTCCTGATATCTGCGCATTCCACCGCTACACCAGGAATTCCAATCTCCCCTACCGCACTCTAGTCTGCCCGTACCCACTGCAGGCCCGAGGTTGAGCCTCGGGATTTCACAGCAGACGCGACAAACCGCCTACGAGCTCTTTACGCCCAATAATTCCGGATAACGCTTGCGCCCTACGTATTACCGCGGCTGCTGGCACGTAGTTAGCCGGCGCTTTTTCTGCAGGTACCGTCACTTTCGCTTCTTCCCTGCTAAAAGAGGTTTACAACCCGAAGGCCGTCATCCCTCACGCGGCGTTGCTGCATCAGGCTTCCGCCCATTGTGCAATATTCCCCACTGCTGCCTCCCGTAGGAGTCTGGGCCGTGTCTCAGTCCCAGTGTGGCCGGTCACCCTCTCAGGCCGGCTACCCGTCGACGCCTTGGTGAGCCATTACCTCACCAACAAGCTGATAGGCCGCGAGCCCATCCCCAACCGAAAAATCTTTCCAAACGCAGACCATGCGGTCACGTCACATATCCAGTATTAGACGCCGTTTCCAGCGCTTATCCCAGAGTCAGGGGCAGGTTGCTCACGTGTTACTCACCCGTTCGCCACTGATCCCACAGAGCAAGCTCCGTGTTCACCGTTCGACTTGCATGTGTTAAGCACGCCGCCAGCGTTCATCCTGAGCCAGGATCAAACTCTCCGTAAAAAAGAAATGCATACGAACCGGGGAAAAACCGGAACGCAGCGAGTTTGATGCTGACCAAAGAGACAAATTCATTGCTGACTTCATCCATCGCCAGCCCCCGGAAGGGCTGGTCTTTGATCCAAAGGAATCTCATCCAGCCGAAGCTGAATCGAGGTTATTTGGCATTTGACAAGTGCACGCTGTTGAGTTCTCAAGGATCGGATGCTCCTACGACCCAGCCATCACAACCAGGCCCGCAGGGCAACTTCTCTATCTTACCGATCTCGTTTCCGTTGTCAAATCGCCGTTCGGCGACCTGCTCGAGGGAACGAGTCAGCACCTTCGTCCGGAACACTCTTCGAGTGGTTCTGGATTCGGGAGGTGTTCGATGCTTGACGGGAGCCGGTCCGAGGACCTCCGCTCAACCGTTTGGGGCGAACAGGTAATAACTTACGTGGATCCGGACCATCCGGCAAATCACCGCGGACCCCCGGGCGTGTCGCGCTGACGGGGCTGACGACGGAAAACGAAGAAGCCCCCGGCCGGGGCCGGGGGCTTCTTGTTCTGTGGACCTAAGGGGATTCGAACCCCTGACCTCCTCGATGCGAACGAGGCGCGCTACCAACTGCGCCATAGGCCCGTGAACGACATCTACGTTATCACGCTGCGGGGCATGCTCGTGTCGGCGCGGTCACCCCGCAGCACGGCGTGCGAGCAGCTCGCGAACATGCGCCTCGATCTCGGCGTCGTCGACGAAGCCCATGCGCGCGTACGGCGAATCAGCGGAGGGCGCAGGCAATGCGACCGGAGCGGCGGGCGCCAGCTGCTCCGCCTTCTCACGGAGAGCTTCCCGTCGAGCGGCATCGCGAAGCTCCTGCTGCGCATCCAGCTGCGCGCGCGCCACCTGGGCCCGCGAGCCGGCCACCGACACCATCGGCTCGGGGAGCGGACGCGGCGTCCACGTCGCGCGGCCCTGATCGTGCAAGACCGGGGTCTCCCGCTCGGTCGGCGCCGCCACCATCTCCTGCGGTCGACGCGCCGCGCGCACGGCGACGGCCGCCATCCGCTGCAGCACGAGGACGCCGCACAGCAGGGACGCACCCCCGATCCAGAGCAGCAGGGAGGAGCCGGAGGTGAGCAGCTGCCATACGCCGAGCCCGGCGAGCGCCAGGCCGACGAGCAACGTCACCGTCGCGGCGATGCGCGTGCGCCGGCGAGCTCGCGCACGGCGGACCGCCGGATCCGCCTTCGTCGCGGCCAGCTCACGCCGCAGCGTCTCGAGCTCCGCAGCCTCACGCTGCGACTGCACGCGCTTGGCGAGCTTCTGCTGCGCGAGCACGGTGCGCGCGTTGAGCTCGATATGCACCTCGCTGGGCGTCTCGCTCGTCTCGGCCAGCACGCGCAGCGCCTGGTTGAGACGCACGGCGTTGCGCTCTGCCGCGTTGTACTGGAACCGACCGCGCCACGACGGGAGCAGGTACAGCATCCACAGGAGCACGGCGACGAGCACGATCACTCCCCCGCTCAGCACCGGCCCGTCCATACGTCAACGGTAAGGGCAGCGAGCGGGCGGCGCCGTGCAGTCGGGCGCGTGTCGCGGCGAGTCTCGCCCACACCGGGT
This sequence comes from Microbacterium sp. p3-SID336, assembly GCF_025143365.1. Lineage (GTDB taxonomy): Bacteria > Actinomycetota > Actinomycetes > Actinomycetales > Microbacteriaceae > Microbacterium. The sequence continues at coordinate 27,677 of NZ_JALXPE010000043.1, forward strand.
GGTGGCCCGGACTCAGAGCGCGAGGCGGTCGGCGGGAGGGACGGTCGCGGCATCAGGCGGGACCTGCCCGCTCAGCCAGCGCGCCAGCACTCCCTGCGGCACGTCTTCCTTCGTGAGAGCGAAGGCGTAGTGGTCACGCCAGTCCCCGTCGATGTGGATGTAGCGGCGCCTCAGCCCCTCATACCGGAAGCCGAGCTTCTGCACCACGCGGAGGCTCGCCGCGTTCTCGGGGCGGATGCAGATCTCCATCCGGTGCAGCCCGTACTCGACGAAGCATGCGTCGGTCGCGAGGGCCACGGCGGTGGGGGTGATCCCTCGCCCCGCGAACCGCTCGCTCACCCAGTAGCCGATGGTCGCGGAGCACAGCGAGCCGCGGGGCACTCCCCACACGTTGAGCTGCCCCGCGACCTCCCCCTCGTACTCCATCACGAACGGATACCCGGCGCCGTCGCGGTACTGCTGCAGGAGGCGGCGGATGCTGAGCCGCATGTCGAACGACACCGACCCGTGCGGCACCGTCGCCTCCCATGGCTGCAGCCAGGAGCGGTTCGCCATCAGCTCATGCTGCAGCGCCCGCGCATCCTTGGTGCGGACGAGGCGCAGCTCGACCGCCCCGTGCCGCATCCCCGCCGCCGAATCCATGCCCCGCTCCGACGCCCGCAAGACCGCCTACAGGCGCTCCGCGAAGTCCTTGAGCCAGGGACGCAGCTCAGAGCCGAGGTCGTCGCGGTCCGTGGCGAGCTGGACGATCGCCTTGATGTAGTCGACACGGTCACCCGTGTCGTACCGCCGCCCGCCGAAGATCACGCCGACGACGCCGGGGCCGTCCGCGGACGTGGCGAGCTCCTGGAGCGCGTCGGTCAGCTGGATCTCGCCACCCTTGCCCGGCTCCGTGCGCTCGAGGATCTCGAACACCGACGCCGGAAGCACGTAGCGTCCGATGATCGCCAGGTTGGACGGAGCGTCCTCCTTGGCGGGCTTCTCGACCAGACCCGTGACGCGGACGGCGTCGGAGCCCTCGATCGGCTCGACGGCCGCAGCGCCGTACATGTGGATGCTGTCGGGGTCGACCTCCATGAGCGCGATGACGGCCGCGCCCGTGCGCTCGTGCTGCGCGATCATCTCGGTGAGCAGCGGGTCGCGCTCGTCGATCAGGTCGTCACCGAGGAGCACGGCGAAGGAGCTGTCCCCGACATGGGTACGAGCGCGGAGCACCGCGTGGCCCAGCCCCTTGGGCTCTCCCTGGCGGACGAAGTGGATGTCGGCGAGGTCGCTCGACTTCATCACACGCTCGAGCCGGCCGGTGTCGCCCTTCTCCATGAGCTTCACCTCCAGCTCCGGCACCGAGTCGAAGTGGTTGGAGATGGCGTTCTTGTTCCGGCCGATGATGACCAGGATGTCCTCGATCCCCGCATCCGCCGCCTCTTCGACGACGTACTGGATCGCCGGCTTGTCGACGACGGGGAGCATCTCCTTCGGCATCGCCTTCGTCGCAGGCAGGAACCGCGTGCCCAGTCCTGCCGCGGGAATGACGGCCTTGATCTTCTCGTTACCCATCCCCACAGCCTACCTCCGGGCACCCCCGTAGACTCGGAACATGTGGAAAGACGTCGAGCACGAGAAGCGCGCCCTGCGCGCCGAACTGCGTGAACGACGTCAGCTCCTCTCCGATTCCCAGCGCGAGGCCGCGGCCGAGGCCATCGGCGAACGGCTCGACGCCCTGGTCGACGAGCTCGGCGCCCGCTCGATCTCGTGCTTCCTCTCCACCACCACCGAGCCGGGCACGAGGGAGTTCGTCACGCGCGCGGTGCGACGCGGTCTTCGGGTGCTACTGCCGGTGACGCGCTCGGACGGCCTGCTGGACTGGGCCGTCGCCGACGACAGCGACGAGGTCGCGGAGGGACTGCACGGGCTCCCGGAGCCGACCGGCGAGGTGCTCGGCCCGATCGCGGTGAACGACGTCGACCTCATGATCGTCCCCGCTGCCGCCGTCGATCGCTCCGGGATGCGGATGGGCTGGGGCCGCGGCTACTTCGACAAGACCATCGGGTCCATGGAGAAGTGCCCGCCGGTCTACGCCGTCATCTATGATTCCGAGATACTCGACGCACTGCCGCGGGAGGTGCACGATCAGCCGGTGGACGGCATCGTCACCCCGACGCAGACCCTGAACCTGTCGCCTCAGCGACGCTGACCCGCAAGGACCGCCATGCCCACCTACGCCTATGCCTGCTCATCGTGCGGACACCAGTTCGACGCCGTCCAGAGCTTCTCCGACGATGCCCTCACCGTCTGCCCCGAGTGCGGGGGCGCCCTGCGCAAGCAGTACGGCTCCATCGGCGTGACCTTCAACGGCTCGGGCTTCTATCGCACGGACTCGCGCGCCGGAACTGGCACTTCCGCGAAGGCTTCGGCATCATCGAAGGCGGATTCGCCGACGGCTGCCAAACCGGCAGCCGCGTCGACTCCCGCCTCGAACTGAGGTCGCACACATCTGGGGGTTCCCGTGATCAAGGGATTCAAGGAGTTCATCCTCCGCGGCAACGTCATCGACCTGGCGGTCGCCGTCGTCATCGGCGGTGCGTTCACCGCCATCGTCAACGCCGTCGTCGCCAGCATCATCAATCCGATCGTGGCGCTGTTCTTCAACGCCGACGAGGCCGGCAACTTCGGTCCCGTCGTCTACGGCATTTACGGTCAGCCGGTCACCTTCCCGCTCGGCGACCTCCTCACGGCCGTGATCAGCTTCTTCGCGGTGGCGCTCGTGGTGTACTTCGCCTTCGTCATGCCGATGAACGCGTACAAGGCCCGCCGCGCGGCGAAGAACCCGGTCGCGGAGGAGGCCGCGCAGGCAAGCGAGGCCGAGCTCCTCGCCGAGATCCGCGATCTGCTGCAGCAGCAGCGGCGCGCCTGAGAGAGGCCGCGGCCCCCAACGCGGCTCAAGACGCACGGCTCCCCCGAGGAGCCGTGCGTCTTCTCGTTTCCGGTGGTGCCGTCAGTAGTGGGGGGGAACGTCGCGCAGCAGCTGCTCGTCGTTCGGGCCGCTGTCACGCGCAGCGCGGGCCGGCCGCGGCTCATCGTCGCCGCCGGGCACCTCGGGATCCGGCTCGCTGCCGGGAACGGGCGTCAGGCGCGCACGCCGCGACCCGGGCACACGCACCACGCGCTGGCGCGGTGCGGTGGGGGCATCGTCGTCGGTCACGCTCCGTCGCCGAGGTCGATGGGCTGCGTGTCGTTCTCCGCCCGGGGCGTGCCGTCCGCGATACCGAGAACCGAGGCGATCCTGGTCGCGACCGTCCGCGGATCGCTGTAGAGATCGAACGCGTGCACGCGCACGTAGTGCCAGCCGAGGCGACGCAGGACGTGCGGGCGGAGCCGCAGCGTCTCGCGCAGCGACTCGCCCCGGGACTCCGGGTCGGACTCGATCACCACCGCCTTGCCGCGATGCTGCGCCACGAGCGGCAGCAGGCCACGATAGTCGACGTCGACCGAGGCGCCGAGCCTGCGCAGCTCGCGCGCGAGCGCCAGCGTCAGCGGGTCCGCGAGGTCTTCCAGCCTCGCATCGCGGGACCGCGCGGCGAGCCCGCCGAGGATGGACATCAGCGTGGCCGCGCCGTGCTCCAGACGCCCGTCGTCGAACGCGGAAGGACGGATCGACGAGACGAGGACCATCGAGCGGCGGGCACGGGTCATGCCCACGGTCAGCAGCCGCTCCCCGTCCGGAGTGGACAGGTCCCCGAAGTCGCTGAGTACGCGCCCGTGCTTGGTCAGGCCGAAGCCCAGTGAGAAGATCACCCGGTCACGGCTCTCCGCCACGGACTCCTCGAGCGTGAGCACCGCGAAGGGCTCCGCCGTGTCCCGTCCCACGAAGTCCGCGACGTCCGAGCGCCCGGCGAATGCGGCCGTGACCGCGGCGCGCACGCGCTCCGCGTGCCGAGTGCTCGCCGTCACCACCATGAGCGATTCGGAGGGACGGTGCACCGCATGCTCCACGACCAGGGTCACGACGCGCGCGACCTCGGCATCCGGGCTCTCCACCGCGCCGGAGACCGGATCGGGAGTGCCGACGCCGCCCTCGACGTAGTCCACGGTGAGGCTGCCCCGGCCGAGGTACGAACCGGCCCAGGGCAGCGACACGATCTCGCCCCCGTAGAAGGCGTCGTTGATCAGCTCGGCGAGGTCCTCGCCACCGGCACGGTAGCTGCGCGTGAGCGTCATCACCGGCAGGAGCTCGGACAGCCGCTCGAAGACCGACACGTCGTCGAAGGGTACCTCGGGCTCCCAGTCGTCATCCGGGTCGACGGCGATGCGGAACGGCGTAGGGCGCTGCGTGACCGGGTCGCCGAAGGCGACCACCTGGCGAGCGCGACGGATGGCGGGCGCTGCCTCGGCGAGATTGATGGCAGCCGCATCCACCAGAAGGACGGTGTCGAACTCGACGGAATCCGGGATCTCCGGCACCAGGTACGGCGAAGAGATCCAGACGGGTGCCAGGACGTCGACCAGAGTCGGCGCCGCGCTCACCACCTCGGCCGTGGTGGTCGCCGGCTGGGTGAGGGCTCTCCGCAGGTGCTGTGACTGCTGGGGCTCGTCCACGATGGCGATGCGCCACTGGTTCGCGAGCTGCCACGCCAGCAGCGGACCTGCCATCGCGGCATGGGCCTCGTCGACGAGACGGAAGTCACGCTCCAGCCGGTCGACGACGGCCGTGTTCGCCCCCAGCAGGGCCCGATCGTCCTGCAGTGCGCGCTCCAGCAGCGACTGCCACCACGCGAACTCCAGCTCCTCGCCCACCTGGGCCTCGGACACGTGGCGCACCGAGAGCTCGGTGAGCAGCGGCTCCAGCCCGAGCAGCGCGAGCCGGTCCCTGAGCTGGGCCCGCTCCACGAGATTCTCGAACACCTCGGACTTGGCGGCGAGTCCCGCGAGCATGCGCACCAGCCGGGCGACCGGCAGCGACGACAGCGGCTCGCGACGCCCCAGGGCCGCGTCCAGTTCAGCCAGTTCCGCTTCCACACGCTGCCAGGCGACGGACACGTCGCCGAGCCCGAGCGGGATCTCCGGCGCGACCCCCGCGTCGACGTAGCGCTGCCACTGCGTCCGCTGCGTCTGGATGCGCAGCAGCGCCTCGTGCATCTCGGTCACGTGCACGCCCGGGCGCACATACTCCTTGGCGAGTCTGCGCAGCCGACGGCGGTTGGCGCCGGACATGCCGGGGGCGTCCCGGCGGGAGCCGTGCGCCTGGATGAGGTCGCCGAGCGGCCGCTCGAAGACGGTCGGACTGAAACGGTCGAGCGAGTCGCGGATGCCCTGCAGCAGCCGCAGATACTCGCCGAGCTCGTCGATCGTGGCGAAGGGCCGCATGCGGGTCTGCGCGATCAGCTCGTAGCCGCGCTCCAGGAGTGCCGGCACGCTGCTGGCGTGCAGCCGTCCGGCAAGCTGATGCGCGGAGCGCGCGGCCTCGGTGGTGGAGAAGGTGACGCCGTACCAGGGCGAATCGTTCGGTCCGACGCGGAACTCCCCCAGGCGGGCAGCCTGCGCGAGAGCGTCCGCTGCGTCGGTCCTGTCGGTCGCGAGCCGCCGCAGCGCGTCCATGCCGAGTCGCGCGGTGGTGGACGGCGGTACGGGAAGCGACGCGAGCCGGGTGAGGTTCCTGGTCGCGTCGAGGACGGACGCGTTCAGGCCGGGCACGGGCGCCGTGAGCGCCTCCCGGTAGTCGCGGAGCACGGCGCGCAGGCGTACGAGAGCGTCGTCCACCTCGCTCACCTTCGGGGCGGTCGCCTTCTCGTTCCGCCCGATCGCCTTGACGAGATCGCGCCGCACGCTGGCGGGCGAGATGGCCAGGCTGTCGAGCCCGATGCCCGCGAGTCGATGACGCACGCCGTCCAGCGTCGAGCGGCGAGCCGAGACCACCAGGACGCGCTTGCCCGCGCGCACGAGCTCGCCGAGTGCATTGATGACGGTCTGCGTGCCTCCTGTCCCCGGCAGCGTGGCCACGGTCAGCGAATGGCCGGCGGCGATCCGCGCGAGCACCGCCTCCTGCTCGGCATCCGCATCCAGCAGCAGGTTGTCCGATGCGGGAGCGCGATCGTCGGGACCGATGTGGTGCGGGACGGCGCGCGGCGCCGTGAGCTGCTCCCGGTCGCCGACGTGCCCTCCGAGCGCGTTGAGGACGAGATGGTCGAGGCTCCCGCCATCCCGCGACATGCTGCCGGCGACGTCCGCGAACGTCGAGACCACCAAGCGGGGTTCGACCGAGAACGTGTCGATGGATCGTGTCAGCGCGCGCAGGCTGTCGATCACCGGCTGCGGCTTGAAGATGCCGCCGTCGTAGGCGAGCGCGGCGAGCGCATTCGCGTCGATCGTGAGGCCGAAGTGCTCCTGCGCGATGCGCACGAGCTCCGGGTTGACGGCGAACACGCCCTGGAGCTTGAGCTCGAAGTCGGTGTGGTGGCGCCGGATGGCCAGGGGGCGCAGCAGCACGGGAGCGGCGAACCACGCGCCGCCGATGCGCCAGCGGGCGACGCCGACCGCCAGGTGCACGGCTTCGATGCCGCGGACCGTGCGCAGCTCGGTGTTCTTCGCCGTGATGCGCTCGGCGGCGAGTCGTGCGGTGCGCAGCCCCACCTCGTCGCGGAACAGGTTCGACAGCAGCGTGGACTTGCCGGTGATGAACTGGGGAAGGCTCCCGGGGTGGGCCTTGGAGATGTCGATGCCGGATTCCGGCCTGTCCCGGAAGCTCGTGAGCGGCGAGGGTCCGCCCAGGTCCGCGGCCTCGGCCTTCAGGCGGGAGCGCTCGGCCTCTGCGGCATGAGCGATCTCGACGCCGCCGGTCGACGCATTCAGGTCACCGAGGGACACAGCGGTGTCCACCGCTGTGTCGTCCGCTGATCTGCCTTCACGCCGCCACACACTCACACCCTAGGCGCGGGACCGCGAGAGCTCGGTATCCCTGGCGGGTTTCCGCGAAAAACCGCGCCCCGATCGCCGCTCCACTGCTCCTCCCCCGGCCAGAAATCCTCGGCGTTGTCCACGTGCCCCGTGCGATCGAGTCTCGCGAGCCGCCGCGCGTCGGCGCCAGCGACCAGGATGGTGCCATGACCTTCCGCTACGACTTCGCCCCGACGCCGTTCGGCGATGCGCTTGCGGTGTTCTCCGACGAGGGCATCGTTCGTCTCGATCTGTCAGAGTCCGAAGACCCTCAGGTCCCGTGGCTCCTCGAAGGGGTGTCCCGGCAGCTCCAGGCGGTTCCTGAGCCCGACCCCGGCGCGGCTGACGAACTCGCCCATCTCCTCACCGACTACTTCGACGGATCGCCCGTCCGGTTCGACGAGCATCTCAGACTCGACTGGCGCCTGGCACAGGGCTTCGCGCGCCGCGCACTGCAGGTGGTCTGCGGCATCGAATGGGGGCAGACCATGAGCTATGGCGAGGTCGCGGTGCTGGCCGGTCACCCCGGCGCCGCCCGCGCCGTGGGCACCGCATGCCGGTTCACGCCGTTCTCGCTCATCGTGCCGGTGCACCGCGTGGTCCGGTCGGACGGCTCCCCCGGGCACTATGGAGCGCACCCCGAGCGCAAGCGCTTCCTCCTCGACCTCGAGTCACGCTGACCCGTCCC